>CAZEKS010000190.1:0-5152 GCA_964512795.1 uncultured Syntrophaceae bacterium | reverse complement strand
AAGGTGCTGGAGAAGGCGAGGATTGGCATTGAAATGATAAGATTGAAAAGGCATGGCAAGATCACCTTTTCTCTGGAATAGGTATCCAATATCTTTCCACCCAAACCACGGACTAAAATGAGCGTGATGGCAAAAGCAGCGAAGAAAAGGCCGGGGTTCTCAACTCCTTTCCTAAGGGCATACAGAGGGAAAAAGGCAGTCATAGCCCCCCAGGTAATAGTGATCAAAAAAGCAATGATGGCTGGTGGAAGCGCTTCCAAGCTTAAGAAGGGTTGTTTCTGGGAAGATAGATTTGCTATGGGAAGGCCTTGAATCTTTTCCAATTTGAGAGTGATGAATAGGCAGCACAAAGACAAACCGGTGCAGACCAGGAAGAGGACATTAAAGTTAAAGGGGAAGTTAAACCGGTTAATGAGGAGCATTCCGAAGTAGGGGGCCAAAGCAAAAGCGAAATTGATAGATAAATAAAAGTAACTGATGATTTGGCCACGATGAGTCTCAGGGATAATATTGGCGACCAAAGTGAAAGAGGCCGTTGAGAAGAAAGCCAATCCGACCCCCTGAAAGATCCTTGCAGCCAATAGGGGCCAGAAAGGAGGTGCAAAAAGATAGGCAACGGATGATAAGGTGAAGAAGAGGGCTCCAGCAATCATGAAGCTTCTTTCAGGAATTTTTAGAAGGGCTGTTCCCACGATAGGCCTGAAGACTAAAGAGGAGACACTAAATGCTCCGACAAGAACACCGATCTCTGCCTCCTTGGCTCCCATGCTTGAAAGATAAATCGGAAGGGTTGGAATAAGAATGAAGAAAGCAGATGAGAATGCAAATTGTGCAAAGAAACAGAGGACAAAATCGCGGGTCAATATCTTCTGCGTCGCCATCTCTCTCTCTTAAACTATTCTTAATTTATCCGCTCCCTTTTGTAAAGGGATTTAAAGTTTATTCTTAATGGGTTCAAATTCGGATTGACATGGACTTAATTTCTATTAATAATCCATTGAAAACAGAATAAAATAATAGACCGGAAGGAGGCTCATTTATGGCAAATCCAGAGAAGGTAATCTTAAAAATTGTTTCCGTTAAAGGGACCTGTGCAGCAGGCCATTATGCGGGCCAGGAATTTGATCTGAGCAAGGACTTTCTTTTGGGATCATCCGGGGATCCTCAGGCCATTTGCCCCTCTACATTTCACGCCATCTTTCCCTCATGGCGGTTGCTTCGGCATGGAGGAGAATATCCTTGGGAAAAGGATCGAGACAAGACGACCATTGCCTGTCCCGATCCATTCAATCCCGTGGTAATGGAACTCCGAAGGGTAAAAGAGTAGGTCATTAAAAATTCACATTGAACCATTTGTCCAAAATCATCAAACCGTTTCAAAATGATAAGAAGGGGTCATGCCTACGGAATACACAACTCTTTTACCCCGATTGAGTCAAACCAATTCAACAAATCCCCTCCGACTCCCCTTTACTAAAGGGGAGAACTTGTTGTCGTCCCCCTTTATAAAAGGGGGGTTGAGGGGGATTTTCACAGAACGTTCAGCATGCTCTCTAATGGTTGCATCCTAAGGGAAACATTTCAATGACGGAATTGTTTTTTTCGCTCAATTTGGGTTTTAATGTGTCTATTTCATTTCACCCGAGAAACCCTGTAAACCCAAGAAACTCAATGAGCAAAAGATTCTTGAACTTCTTGTGGGTATCTCTTATAAAGTGTTCACCCCGTTAGAAATGATGCGCCGCTGCTCTGCAGCGGGGTCAGGTCCCAGAATAATTCCGGCAGAGTTTGATCCCCCGCTGGAATTTCTAACGGGGTTCACCTTCCGAAAGAGAGGATAATCTATGCAACGAGAAGTGATCAAAGCGAATATCGTCGTCTTTATTGCCAGCTTCTGCACGCTGGTCATTGAACTGGTGGCGGGAAGAATCATGGCCCCCTATGTCGGAGTTTCCCTCTATACCTGGACAAGCATCATTGGAGTGGTCCTTGCCGGCATTAGCATTGGAGCCTATCTGGGAGGCCGGATTGCCGACCGATATCCCCGTTCCTCCACCCTCGGTTGGCTCCTCTTTTTTTCAGGCTTAGGGGCATTTTCTATCTCACCGCTGACCAATCTGATTGGCGGGGCCCAATTTCACACGACTCTGATGCCACGGATCCTGCTGATCACCACCATCGTCTTTTTTGTCCCCTCCTGTCTTCTCGGAATGATCTCTCCTGTTGTCGTCAAATTGACCCTCAACAATCTTGACAAAACTGGCAATGTCGTTGGAAAGATCTATGCCTTCTCTACCCTCGGCTCTATTCTCGGGACATTTGCCACGGGATTCTATCTCATCTCTTGGATGGGGACTCGCTACATCCTTTTGACAATGGGGATTATCCTTATCATTTCTGCTTTAATCTTTGGGGGTTTTTTCAGACGTAAAAAAGCCGTTACTCTCTTTCTCTTCTTCCTCTTTCTTTCGGCTCTCCTACCTCTCATAGGATTTTACGTTTACGCCACGACCAACCCAGAGGAAATTTCCTTTCCCACTTCTCCCATTGAATCCATCAAGCAATCATATACCTTCGCCTTCAAGCCTCCCTTAGAAGAGGAGACCTATTTCTTTAAGGAGAGCGACTACTATACGATCAAACTAAAGAAGAGTATTAAAGGGAGCAATGGAAACTCTTTAGAGTCTCTGGTCCTCGATCATCTGGTTCATTCTTATACTGACTTGAAGGACCCCTTCTATCTTGAGTATGAATACATCCGAATGTATGAAGAGATGGTGAGATGGCAGGCCAAGAAACGGGAATCCCTTAAAACCCTCTTTCTGGGGGGAGGAGGATATACCTTTCCTCGGTTTATTGAGGCAACGTACCCCAAGGCAGAGATCCATGTGGTGGAGATCGATCCGGAGATCACCCGAATGGTGAAGAAACATCTGGGCGTTTCAGAGAATACCAAAATCCGCACCTTCAATGAGGATGGCCGCTGGTTTGTGATGAATTGTAAGGAGAAGGAGACTTACGATTTTACCTTTGGAGATGCCTTCAATGATCTTTCGATTCCTTATCACCTGACCACCAAAGAATTTGCCATGCTACTCAAGAGTCTTCTCAAACCGGATGGATTGCTTCTGGTCAATGTGATCGATAGTTTTAAGAAAGGAGCCTTCATGCCCTCCTATATCCGGACCTTAGAAGAGGTATTTGGAAAGGGGAATGTCCACCTCCTGACTCTCACTTCGGATTATGATCATATCGGGATCAGCACCTGTGTGGTGGTGGCGAGTCCGCAGAAGTTAGACATGGATGATTTCGTCAGGAAAGTGAAAGGAAAGGGAGGAGAGATAACTTCCCATGTTATGCCTCAAGACCGATTGCAAGAATTTTTAGAAGATCGTTACTCCGTGATTCTTACCGATGATTATGTACCCGTGGATAATTTGATCGCCCCCATCTTTGAAGAACGATTCGGGTATCGGCAATGAGGGAGCAATTCGATCTGATGAAACGGCTTGTAGCTCTTTCAAAATACTTCTGAAAAACCCCAGAAGTCCCTGATACCCGCTTTAGCGGCACTATTTCTTGACACTAAATTTATATTTGCTATAATAGATCCAGTAACACTAAGTAACAACAAAGGAGTTTAGCTATGGCGAGGGTCACAAAAACCGTAACACTATCCCTACCCCCAGAAATGGATAAAAAAATCAGCGCCTTGCTTAAGAAAGAAGGCAGAACCAGAAGCGAACTTTTCAGAGAAGCCCTTAGGAGATATATGGAAGAGCAGGAATGGAAAGAGATCACAAGGTATGGGAGGATGAGGGCGAAAGAAAAGGGGATTACCGAAGATCAAGTAGAAGATATTATCGATGCCCGCCGAAAGTAAATCAAAACCAAAGGTGGTATATTGAAAATCCCCTCGCCCACCACTGATTAATTGATTAGTTCAATAGTTCTAAAAAATCCTGGCTTGAGACAATCTTAATTCCCCGATATTCCTTCAAATCTTTTAGATGGTCGTCTTTGGAGACAATATAGTCAGCCTTCACTTTTAACGCACAAGCTAAAACAGGATCGTCTTTCGGGTCTCTTTCAATCACTCTTATTTTTGGCAATTTCTTTACAACTTGTTTGGCAACTACCCTTAGAGTTGCTAAATATTCCAATGCTTCATCATCGCCATAATGATACTTTTTGCGAATTCGTTCATAAGTTAGAAGGACGTGGCTGGTCTCCTCCAAGATATCTTCTGATAGATAAAGATGATACCGGTCTCTCCCTCCAAACAGAACCTTGGCATTAACCCCCTCGTTTTTCAAAAAAGCACTCACCAAAATGCTGGTATCAAAAACCGCTTTGAGCATATCACTTAGACCTAACCGTCTTGATGGCTTCTAAGACATCACTGTCTACCTCTTTTTCAGAAATCTTTCCATGCCGTTTGCCCACTTTTGCCATGATCTGGTTAAGTCTTTCCCAGGCTTGGTTTTTATCTACCAAAACTTTAGGTTTCAAGACTACTTTATTTTTCTCTATTTGCACCTCTAAGATGTCTCCTTCTTTAATTTCCAGGACCTCCCGTAATTCTTTTGGCATTGTGATTTGTCCGCCTCTTAAAACTTTAACGAATGGCATAAGTATGTCTCCTTTTCGATTCTTTGTACTTTACATAATATGTATTTCTGTAATAATGATAAACAATTAATGATGGCGTGTCAAGAGGTTTACCATTTTCTGGGAATAGGTGGAAATAGGTCTCAAGGCAGATTAGAAAGGCGAAGTAGAGAAGAGATTCTGATTCGATTCTTCAACCGAGGATCGCGGGATCTTACAGTTTTATGGATGTCCCCCCGCCGCTTTTTTGAACGAAATATAGGCAACATCTGCCTGAGGGGCATATTTGATTTTCATTTCTTGTTCTGCCAATATTTGCTTCTGACCGCTCTTAATACATGGAGTTCGTACAACATCTTGTCAGAGGGAAATTCCTTCTTAACCTCCCTTTCAATTTTATTCAGGACGGTATCAGGCACTTTCATCTTCCTGGCTAAGCGCTTATAGTCAAAATAGTAAATCTTTTCCATAGCAACCTCCTCCCTATAATTCTTGGGGAGAAACAATTTCTATTTCACTAAATCCTTCTAAAATATTAACT
>CAZEKS010000189.1:0-5154 GCA_964512795.1 uncultured Syntrophaceae bacterium | reverse complement strand
GGTCCCACGGTCTACATCTGTGATGAATGTATCGAGCTTTGTAATGAGATCATTGTGGAAGAAGCCGAGGAACGGTTTGTTCCGGGAAGACTGACCGTTCCCAAACCTATGGAGATCAAGGCCAAATTAGATGAATATGTCATCGGACAGGAGAATGCTAAGAAGATCTTATCGGTAGCGGTTCACAATCACTATAAGCGGATTGATTCTCGGGTTGCCTCAGGAGATGTGGAGCTCCAGAAATCGAATATCATTCTTATGGGTCCCACCGGGTCTGGGAAAACTCTCCTTGCCCAGACGCTGGCTCGAATCCTCGATGTTCCCTTCACGATTGCGGATGCCACTTGTCTGACCGAAGCAGGGTATGTGGGTGAGGATGTGGAGAATATCATTCTGAGTCTTCTTCAGTCGGCCGATTACGATATCGAACGGACTCAGAAAGGAATCGTCTATATTGATGAGATCGATAAGATCTCGAGAAAATCGGATAGCCCTTCCATCACACGAGATGTTTCAGGCGAGGGGGTGCAACAGGCCCTCCTGAAAATCATCGAAGGGACCGTGGCGAGTATCCCCCCGAAGGGGGGCCGGAAACATCCTCAGCAGGAATTCATTCAGATCGACACCACGAACATCCTCTTCATCTGCGGCGGAGCTTTCGTCGGGCTGGAAAAACTCGTTGAACAAAGAGTTGGAGGAAAGACGCTTGGTTTTGGAGCAGATATCAAGTCTCAATATGAACGGGACATGGGAGAATTGCTAAGAGAGGTTCAACCCGAGGATCTTTTGAAGTTTGGATTGATTCCAGAGTTCATCGGAAGACTTCCCGTGATTGCTACCCTAGATGAGCTTAGCATTGATGCCCTGGTGGATATTTTGAAAAAACCAAAGAATGCGTTGGTGAAACAGTATCAAAAACTCTTCGAACTTGAAAATGTGAAGCTTCGGTTCACCGAAGGGGCTTTGATGTCGATTGCCAAAGAGGCCATCAAGAGAAAATCCGGTGCCCGGGGTCTTCGCGCAATTATGGAGAACACCATGTTGGATGTGATGTATGAGATTCCTTCCCAGTCCAACATTCGTGAATGTATTATCAGTGAAGAGGTGGTTCTTCGTCACGAAAGCCCAATCCTCCTTTATGAGAAAGAGGCCGAGGTTGCCTGAACTTGACATCGGAAGGGTGATTTCATAGGCTTAGTACTGCAGGGGAGGGCGGATAGCTCAGTTGGGAGAGCGCCGGCCTTACAAGCCGGAGGTCGCAGGTTCAATCCCTGTTCCGCCTACCATGGCGTTTTGCTAAAAGCAAAACGAGTTATGAGTTAAGAGTGATGTGTTAGGAGTTTAAGAAATTGTGATTTAATTATTCCTTAGTAAACTCCGCACTCCGAACTTATAACTCCGAACTAAGTATAAGGGGGCGTAGTTCAATTGGTTAGAGCGTCCCGAGAGTGACTCGGGAAGGTTGCGGGTTCGATCCTTAGGCATTTTTCTTTAGAATAGATTTAAAACGGGGGCGTAGTTCAATTGGTTAGAGCGCCGGCCTGTCACGTCGGAGGTTGCGGGTTCAAGCCCCGTCGCTCCCGCCAGAGTAAAAAGCCTCACCAACAGGTGGGGCTTTTTTTTAGTGAGCGATGGAGTACTGGGTTTACATATTACAGAGTGAAAAGGACGGCAGTTATTACATCGGCCACACCTCTGATCTAGAGGAAAGGCTGAGACGTCACAATGAACAGCGGAGCACTTATACCAGAAGTAAGGTGCCTTGGAAGTCGATTTATCAGGAGGTTTTCAGCACGAGAGGTGAGGCCATGCAGCGTGAGCAGGAGATTAAGAGGAAGAAGAACAGGGCTTACATTGACTATCTGGTTAGAGCGTCCCGAGCTTTACTCGAGGAGGTTGTCCCGACTCAAGGTCGGGATCGCTCCCGCCAGATTTAAAAGGGGATTAGCTAAAAAGCTAATCCCCTTTTTATTTGAATCCTGAAAGGACTAAAGTCAGGGATGTGGAAGGAGAACTTGGAAGGAGAACTTGCTTGATACCTCCTCAATTTTAAACTAACTTCTTTGTAATCTTTGGTAGTCCCGAAGCAGTAATAAAAAAAATATTGGAAGTGAACCTTTTTATCTTTCGAGGCCACCAATTATTTAGAAAGGAGGTGGAAAAAGTCAAGTAGGAGTTATTATGAAATAATTCTAAACCAAACTAATAGGAGGAATTTATGAAAAGATCAGTAAGATTGATGGATTGGTTATTTTTCTGTCGTTGATGCTGACCGGAGCGGTCGTTTTCGCAACAGGAGGGACGTCTACCGTTACAACCCAGCCAGGAACGACTGTAGGCGCACCACAACCTCAAAGAAAGTGCTGCATCGCGGGAAAATATGAGGGTTATCACAAGGATACCCCCTCAAAAACCTGCCCCAAGCCAGGGGAAGGGAAGTTTATCATGGAAATTTTTCAGGATAAGGGGTGCGGCTCAAAAATCTGGGGAACCGTTACAGATCCGAAAGATGGCTCCAAACAGAATTTTGAAGGAAAGGTTACGGCTAGGGGACAATGCTGCTATATCGAGGGGAAAGTGAAGAAGATCGGTGCTGCAGCCCCTGTACCCGTAGAAGAGACAAAGTTTTGGGGAACCTTATGCAAGAAAGGGGCTAAGTGGAGTGGAAATGGAGAATATGTTGATTCAAAAGGCTGCAAAGGAAAGTGGAACATGACGCAAATGTAACGATGCTCGACTTTCTCGCGAGAAATCAAAGGGGGTTAACAGACAATGTTAACCCCCTTTTTTTAGTCTCCCTCAATCCCCCTTTAAAAAAGATGGAGGAACCCAAGAGGAGTAAAAGAGAGGGGTTGATTTGGCCTGGGAAATCATATAAATTAACCTTAACGTTGCATTCAGTCGGCAGGTAAGTGTGTTTCCAAAACTTTATCATGCGGTTCTTTTTTAAATCTTAGAGGTAACATTCGGTTTCACTTAGGGTGGCTTTTGCAAAATATCTGGTAACCATGCAGCAAGATGATTAAAGGTGCCGCTATAAAGTTTTTTCAGCACACCCACCTGCCTCTGGCAATGTTTCTTATGCAACTATGAGGTTAACTCCAATGGAGAAGGTTGCCTTCCTCTTCTGTGTCCATAATCATCAGCCCGTTGGAAATTTCCTGCACGTCTTAGAAGATGCTTACACAAAAGCCTACCTTCCTTTCATCGAAGTCCTCAAGAAATATCCGTTCATGAAAATATCCATTCACTATACAGGTATCCTCTGGGATTTTTTTAAGGATCATCACCCAGAAATTTTGGAAACGTTAAAGGAGTTGGTCAGAAAAGGACAATTAGAAATGATGACCGGAGGGTATTATGAACCGATTCTGGCGGTCATTCCCGATGAAGATAAACTCGGACAGATCAAGAGGCTGACTCAAACCATTGAGGAAGAAATGGGGATGACCCCTCGGGGGATGTGGTTGGCCGAAAGAGTCTGGGAACCCCATCTTCCGAAGTATTTGAAGGAAGCGGGTGTGGAGTATATTGCCATCGATGATTATCACTTCAAGAAATCTGGATTGAGAGAAGAGGATTTACATGGTTATTACCTAACGGAAGAAGAGGGGAAAGTTATAAAAGTATTTCCAGGAAGTGAGGCGTTGCGATACATCATCCCCTTTCATCCCCCGGAAGAAACCTTAGAATACCTCTCCCGGCTTCGGGGTTCTTCCAGCGCCGCTATTTTTGCCGATGATGGTGAGAAATTTGGGGTCTGGCCTTATACCTACCATTCAGTCTACGAAGAGGCTTGGTTAGAACGTTTCTTCGAATTGATTGGAAAAAATTTAGATTGGATTGAACCGATGCCTCTTGGGACTTATGCGAGTCGGCAGAAACCCCTCGGGAGAATTTATCTTCCCTGTGCCTCCTATAAGGAGTTGGATGAGTGGAGCCTACCCACAGAGGCAATGGTGGAATATGGAAAGGTTGTTGAAAGACTGAAGGAATTGCCTGAAGGGGAGCAGATCAGAAGATTTATCAAAGGAGGATTTTGGAGGAACTTCTTCGCTAAATATCCTGAATCGAACGATCTCCATAAAAGGGGCCTCCATCTTCGAGAAAAGATTGGAAATGAGAAAAAGAAACCTGTTCCCAAAAGCCAGGAACCGCTTTTCTATCTCCATCAAGCCCAGTGCAACGATGCCTACTGGCATGGCGTTTTTGGAGGGCTTTATCTTCCTCATCTTCGCCACGCCATTTATGAAAACCTGATCAAGGCAGAAGCCCTCTATGATCGAAAAACACATCGTGAGAAAGAATGGACTGAACTGGAGAGATTGGATCTCAATGGGGATGGAGATGAGGAAGTTATTCTAAAGAATCCGGAGACGGTTCTCCTTTTCAGTAGCCGGGGTGGAAGCCTCTTAGAAATGGATGATCGGTCAAAAGCCTTCAATATCCTCGGAACCCTAACCCGAAGGAAAGAGGGCTATCATCAAAAATTATTGGAAAGCCTGGAACAGGCGTCGAGGGATGAGGCATCGACAGCCGAAACGAAGACCATCCATGAGATCTTTGATTCGAAAGAGGGGGGGTTAGATCAATATCTCCATTTTGATGGATATCGAAGAGCCTCCTTCTTGGATCATTTCATCGCCGAACCGATGGATTTTGAATCGTTCCGGAGATGCCAATATCAGGAGGAAGGGAATTTTATTAAGGAGCCCTATGAGATTGAGGTAAAGAGAAAGGGAAAGTATCAGGAGGTCTTTTTTTCTCGATCGGGGAGCCTTTTTAGGAATGGAAAAAGGGGTCCGATTAAGATAGAGAAAAGCTTCTCCATTCCACCCCATCAGAAGGTGGTAAAAGCCTCTTATCAAATCACTCGCACAGGGGAGAAGAGGAGAACAAACTTCGGCATCGAATTCAATATCAATCTTTTAGCCGGAGATGCACCTGATCGATATTACGACATACCAGGACATCCCCTGGAAGATCGAAAACTTGCAAGCGTAGGTGTGATAAAAGATGTTGCAGAGGTTCGATTGGTTGACGAATGGGTAGGGATGAAGGTTGTCCTGAAGATGGACAGAAACTGTAATCTCTGGCGTTTTCCCATTGAGACTGTTTCGCTCTCGGAGAGTGGGTTCGAGAAGATTTTTCAAG
>CAZEKS010000188.1:0-5158 GCA_964512795.1 uncultured Syntrophaceae bacterium | reverse complement strand
GGTGACACGCATGGCCATGGTCCATGATTGCGGCCAACCCATCAATGAGATGCTCGTGGAAGGACAGTTGGAAGGGTCAGCCATAGGTGGAGCGGGGCATGCGCTGACAGAAGAGATTATTCGCAAAGAGGGCCAGACGATGAATCCCTCTTTTCTTGAGTATAGGATGCCGACGAGTTTAGACGCCTGCAAAATAGAGATATCCCATACGGAGACATGCGATGAGGTAGGGCCTTTCGGAGCGAAGGAAGCTGGAGAAGGCATTCAAGTAGCTGTTGTCCCTGCCATTGTAGGCGCCATCTACGATGCAATGGGTGTGCCCTTTAAAAGAATACCTGTTACCCCAGAAGTTGTATTGAACGCCTTGAAAGGTAAAGTGTGACAAGAGGGTTAGATGCGTTTACCAAAGTTCCAGTATGTTGCACCACGTCAAGTAAAGAAAGCCATCTCTTTGCAGAAAAAGTCAGGGAAGTTTCTTGCAGGAGGGACAGACCTGTTCGTGGCCATGAAAGGGAGAATTTCATGTCCCGAGCTTTTGATTGATCTCAACAGGATTTCAGAATTGAAGGGCATCGAATGGTGTAAGAAAAAAAGATTACGGGTTGGAGCTTTAAGCACCCTCACACAACTCAAGGAGAACCCGATTGTACAAAAGCACTTCCCGGTTTTGAGTCAAACTGTTGCTCTGGTGAGCACTCCGTCACTCCAAAATATGGGCACGATTGGTGGGAATCTATGTTTAGACACCCGATGTTATTATTACAATCAATCTGTTTTTTTAAAAAAGAGATGGGAGCCATGTTTTAAGATTGGAGGAAAGACCTGTCATGTTGTGAGAGGGGGAGACTCTTGCTATGCGGTCTACTCCGGAGATATAGCTTCTCCCCTGATCGCCTTAGGGGCCAAGGTAAAAGTCATAGGAGACGATTCCGCAAGGGAAATAGCGTTACAAAGGTTCTTCTCCGGATCGGGGATTAAACCGAATATTCTAAAATTCAACGAAATCTTATCAGAGGTTCTAATTCCCACACCGCCAGAACATTCAGGATTTTCCTACCAGAAGCTAAGACTTCGTGACACGATGGATTTCCCCTTGCTGGGGGTATCTGTCTTTTTGCATTTAGAAGGAAGAGATGGTAGATGTAAGGATGCCCGCCTTGTTCTGGGAGCGGTTGCACCTTCGCCCATTGTTGTTGAAGAAGCGGCTCAACTTATCCGCGGCAAAGAGATTACTCCAAAAATTATAGAGGAGGTTTCCCAGATAGCCTGGAAAGCAGCTCACCCGGTGGCCAATACCGCATCTTCGCCCAAGTACCGCAGGGAGATGGTTCGGGTGTTTACAAGAAATGCAATCCGGGAAGCCCTAAACAACATCAACCATGCAGATCCTTGAAATTATTCTCGATGGCTGAGACCACGACGGCTACGAGTTTTAAAACTGCCCCGTCTGGGCAAAAGGAATAAAGACCTTGAGGTCATGTTGGGTGAAAGGCGTAAAATGCGAAGAAAACTGATACTGAGAGAACTATGCCGGTATAGCATAGGAACTTGGGCTGACATCATTTATAGAAACGCCCTTCTCTATCCAGAAAATGAAGTATTTATCTATGGGAAGAAGCGAATCACATTTGCTCAATTCAATGCCAGGGTGAATAGGGTGATCCATGCCCTTCATTCACTGGGAGTGAAAAAAGGTGACGGGATCGGCATTTTTTCATGGAATTGCCTTGAATATGCGGAGGTCTATGGAGCAGCCATGAAGGGTGGATTCATCATCTCCGGAATGAACCCGCGTCTGCAGAGCCATGAAGTGGAATATCTGATCAATTATTCGGAGATCCATACGCTTTTCGTTGGTCGTGAATTAATAGAAATGGCAAACCAATTACGCCCACACCTTCGTAAGGTTAAAAACTACATCTCTCTTGAGACATCTGCTCCTGGTATGACTTTTCACGATGACCTGCTCTTGGCTCATTCAGAAGAAGAACCTGATGTCCAGGTGAAAGAGGAAGATCCATTCCTCATCTTCTATACGAGTGGTACGACAGGCACACCCCGCGGTGCCCTTTATACCGAAGGGCGTAATATTGAAAATACCAGGACGAAAACCATCGAGTTAGGTCTGGAAGCGGGTGATAAGCATATTATGATTTTACCTCTTTTTCATATCGGTGGATATAGCCACTTCTGGGCCTTTTTCTACGTGGGAGGGAGCAATGTGATTATGCCACAGAGATCCTTCGATCCTGCAGCGACTCTTCAATCCATTCAGGAGGAGAAGGCAACGGATCTTCATATCGTGCCGACCCACCTGGTCACCATGCTGGCTCTGCCCGATATCGAGAAGTACGACCTCAGTAGCCTGAAACGGATCTGGTATGCTGCCTCTCCCATGCCCGCAGAGTTGTTAAGGAGAGGGATGGAGAAATTTGGAGCGATTTTCATGCAGGGTTATGGTCAGTCGGAGTCGGGGCCAGACATAACTTTTATGTCAAGAAAATCTCATCAGGTTCTGGATAATCCTCCTGAGGGACAGAAGGTGCTGGCCTCCTGCGGTCAACCCTGTATGGGGGTGCATGTCAGGGTTGTTGATGAAAGCAACAATGATGTGGAACCCTACAGGATGGGAGAGATCGTTTTACAGAGTAAAACAGTGATGGTTGAATATTGGAATAAACCGGATGAAACTCGCGATGTCATGACCGATGGGTGGCTTCATAGCGGCGATATAGGATATTATGATCAACAGGGCTATGTTTATATTGCTGACCGAAAAAAGGATATGATTATTAGTGGGGGAGAGAATATCTATCCCCGGGAGATCGAGGAAGTTTTGTACCGGCATCCGGCGGTTGCCGAGGCTGCGGTCATTGGTATTCCCGATGAAGTATGGATAGAGCGGGTTCATGCTCTCGTTGTTTTAAGGGAAGGCCAGTCCTCAAAAGAGGATGAGATTATGTCGTTTTGTAAGAGTGGCCTGGCTCGATACAAAGCCCCAAAGTCGGTTGAGTTTGTTGAGTCTTTGCCCAAGAATCCACAGGGCAAGATCTTGAAGAGAGAACTCAGGAAGAAGTATTGGGAAGGGTTGGAAAGAAAAATCTGAAAAACAATAAAGCCTTGAAGCAGTTGTTTTATCCATTAGAATAATGTTTTTCAATACTAAATAAGCCTTCCTAAAAGAATATGGTATGCACAAATAGTTGCTGAACGTGCTGAGAAGCTAATACCAGAAGAGAGGTGATGCAACAGGGCCTTATTGATGAAGCCCATGAAAATACTTCTCATTCAACCGCCCATTCAGGATTTCTATCAGACTTCCATTCGGACGCAGCCGATTGGTTTGGCGTACCTCGCTGCCTCATTAAAAAATAACGGCCACGAGGTGGAGATCCTCGATTGCCAGACAGAGAAGAAAAAGTCGATTCCTATTCCTGCAGAACTTTCCTATCTCAAAGATTTCTATCCTTTTAATGATCGAAGCCCTTTCAGACTCTATTCCGGTTATTATCGTTTCGGAATGGATTGGACCGAGATCCGGAAGAGGGTTGAGGATTCTAAGGCCGATATTTTCGGCATCTCTTCTTCCTTTACCCCGTATCATGGGGAAGCAGTGGAAATTGCCCAGATCATCAAGCAATGGGATAGAAGAAAGGTCGTCGTTATGGGGGGAGCCCATGTCAGTTGCGATCCGGAAGGGGTTCTACGAAGCCCTTTTGTAGATTATGTGGTCTTAGGGGAAGGGGAGGTCCGTTTCCCTCTTCTTTTAGAACAGATCGGGGAGGGAAAACCGAAGGACATTGAGAGGATCGGTGGGATTGGGTATCGGAAAGTCGGTACGACTCGAAACCGAGATGGAGAAATACAAATTAACCCTCTTCAGAATTTCATCCACGATCTCGATTCCATTCCTCATCCTGCAAGGGAACTTCTCGATCTGGATCGATATCGGATGAGAAAGAAACGATCCACGATGATTATTACCAGCAGGGGTTGCCCACATGGGTGTGCCTACTGTTCAGCTTATCTTGTCATGGGCACTTCTTTCAGGACTCGAACTCCGGAGGCCATCCTTAAGGAGATGATGGAGTGTCAGAAGAAATATGGAATCGAGATTTTTGACATTGAAGACGACAATTTCACCTTTGATCAGCAGCGGGCGAAGCAATTAATGAATCTCATTATCGAAACGTTTGGAGAAGAAAAAATTGAACTTTCTGCGATGAACGGTGTCTCTTTCGCCTCTCTGGATGAAGAGCTTCTTGGATTAATGAAAAAGGCGGGGTTTAAAACGATCAATCTTTCATATGTCAGCACAGATCCCTTGACGAAAGAGAGAATGAGAAGACCTAAGACAATGACTGAGTTTGATGAGATTCTGGAAGAGGCAGAACGAATCGGTCTAAATGTGATTGCCTATGCCATCCTGGGGATGCCCGGCCAAACCATCGAGGAGATGGTAGATACATTGATCTACTTAATGGGGAATAGAGTTTTCATCGGCCCAAGCATCTATTACCCTACACCCGGGACCCCTCTTTTTGAGAGATGTAAGCAAGACGACATTTTACCTCCCCACCCATGCCAGTGGCGGTCAAGCGCCTTTCCCATTGAGACAAAGGAATTTAGTCGTATCGATCTGGTCACTCTTTTTCGTCTGGCAAGGGTCATCAATTTTATCAAAGGAAAGATGGATGGAAAAGAATTAGAAGAGGGGATGACATGGAAGGGACTCTCTCAAGTGTTAAAAGAAAAGGATAAGGCTAAGGTTGAGGAAGATGCTATAACTTGGGTCGATTTGCTTTTGCTGCTCGACAACGAAAGGTCTTTCTTCAGCCTGAGAAAGGAATCTGGAGGAAAGATATCAGCGGTGAAAGAAAAGAGCTCAAAAAAGGTCTTAGACTATTTTTTTGAAAAGGCCTGGCAGAGACCTATCCTGAGAAGTTGCCCCTCCATTGTCTGATAAAGCTTCGTTTTGAGCACTCCACCTACAAATCTTCACCACCCACTGACCTTCAATGTTGATGATTACGCGTAGAAAACAAGCATAAGGAAGACTTTAGACAAAAGAAAGCAGGGCTAAAAATGACTCTGCCTTTAATATCTAGCAAATAAATATAAATTTATTTTTGATCTCTCTCGTGATTTGAAGCCAGAA
>CAZEKS010000187.1:0-5172 GCA_964512795.1 uncultured Syntrophaceae bacterium | reverse complement strand
AGATCATCCGGAAGATTGCACCCAATTTTGTGGAGCCGACGCGGACCAGGGAGAATGCCATGTGTTGTGGCTCAGGAGGTGGACTCAGAGGATCATTTCCCGAGGACTCTATCGAAATTGCAAGAAATCGCTTAAGCCAGATCATCGAGGAGACAGGAGCTGAAATTCTGCTTACGGAATGTCCCTCGTGCCTTCACAATTTCAGAAATGCCAAGCTTCGAAAACAGAAGATTGAGATCTACAATATTACAGAATTTCTTGCACAGCTCTTGCAGGAAAAGAATGAAAAGGAAGCAGCCTAAGGGTTGAAATCTAAATGCCAAATGCCCAAATCCAAATGTTAAATAAGTATGAAATTTGAGCTTTGACATTTGACATTAAAAAGGACGAGGATTCTTGCGGATCACGAGACACGGACACGCCTGCGTGCCGTAACGCACTTCAGCGTGCAGGCACGGTCACGTTATTTTCTATTTGAGGGGGTGCGAGAATGAATATTGAGGGATATGAATTTCCGGAGGGACTTTATTACGACAAGAACCATTTTTGGGCTCGCGTGGAAGGAGATCTGGTGGTCATGGGGATGAGTGATTATGCCCAGAAGATGGCGGGTAGCATTGTCTACGTAGGTCTTCCTCCCGAAGGGAAAAAACTCGTCCAGGGAAAGAATTTTACTAAAATCGAGTCAGGCAAATGGCTCGGAAAAGTATTTTCAGTAGTGACCGGTGAGTTGGTGGCGGTGAACGAAGAATTGGAAAAGAAGGCTAAGTTGATCAACGAGGACTGCTACGGCAAAGGATGGATGTTTAAGATCAAACCCGATAACCTGGATGAGCTCAAGAATCTCATGACCGATTCGGAAACGATCCGGGAATGGCTCAAAGCGGAAATAGCCGAGCACGGTAAGAAATAAAGATGATGGAGGTTGGAGGAGCGTCCCGCTGTGCAGGACTCGAGGACAGAGGCTAAATCTCTTGCCTCAAACGAAGTGCTCCTCAAGCGCAGCGCTCCTCAATCCTAAGACAAAGAATGAAACTTTCAGCCCTCTCTCCCAAACAGTTAGTCGAAATTGATGCCTGCACTCGCTGCGGCGAATGCCTCAAATATTGCCCGGTGTATGCTCAAAGGGGTGAAGAGGAGATTGATCCCCGAGGAAAAATTCAGGCCTTCAAGTCCTTCATCCGCAGCCAGTACGGACTCTGGGCCAAGATTTTCGGCCCGAAGAGGTTGGATGAGGAAAAACTGAAGAAATTCTCAGAGATGGTCTATCGCTGCACCCTCTGCGGGGAGTGCAGCGTCAGCTGCCCGGTTTCCATCGATGCTAAACATCTCTGGACCGCATTGCGCGAGACCTTGGTAGAGATGGGCCATTTTCCGGAAGTAGCGAAACGAATGAAGGCGAATGTCCTGAAGGCCCATAATGTCTCCGGAGATGAAAACGAAGAGAGAGTAGAATGGCTGGAGTTCTTGGATGAACTCCCTGATCATCAATATCAGAAAGAGAAAGCCGAGACTGCCTTTTTTGTGGGGTGCGTGGCCTCCTTTTTCCCTTTGGTTCAGAAGATTCCCTTAGCCTTCGTTGAAATCCTCAATAAAACAAAAGTGGATTTCGCGCTCCTGGGTGGAGAGGAGTGGTGCTGTGGCTTCCCCCTCATCGGTGCAGGGATGAAAAAGGAAGCCGAAGTTCTAATCCAGCATAATCTGGAGATGGTGAAGGAAAAGGGTGTGAAAAGAGTGGTCTTTGCTTGTCCCTCCTGCTACCATACCTGGATGGAGGAATACAAGACCGACGTCGATATCTTTCACTCCACCCAGTTTATCAAGAGACTGATTGACGAAGAAAAAATCCTTTTCAAGGAAAAGAAGATAAAAGTGACTTACCATGATCCCTGCGACTTGGGAAGGGCAAGCGGGGTTTATGAAGCCCCGAGAGAGATTCTCCGCTCCATTCCTGGTGTGGAGCTGGTGGAGATGGCAGAAAACCGTGAGCAGTGCAAGTGCTGCGGTGGAGGGGGCAATCTGGAGATGGTGGATCCGGAACTTTCAGCAGCCCTGGCCCAAGAGAAGATCAACCAGATCCAGGCAACAGGAGCGGATACGGTCATCACCGCCTGTCAGCAGTGCGTTCGCACCATTTTGACCACTGCCCGAAGAAAAGAAATCCCCATCCATGCGATGGACATCACGGAGTTTGTGCTCAAGAACATGAAGAAATGAGTTCGGAGTTAGGAGTTCAGAGTTCGGAGGATCAAAACTAAAAACTCCGAACTAATACAAACGCATTAATTCCATTTACATTGTCATTGCGAGTGACCAACGGGAGCGTGGCAATCTCACTTTATAACTGCAAGATTGCTTCGTCGTTTTACTCCTCGCAACGACACCTTATTCAATGCGTTTGTGCTAATTACTCCGAACTATTTGCTACGCAAATGGACAAACACCTCATCTTTTACATCATGTTCTTCCCAACGGTGATTTTCTTCATTTGGGGTATGGGCCTTCATGTGAACGTCTGGCTGGAAGGGAGGCTCGAAGGAGCGGAGAATGCCACCAAATGGGAGAAGTTCAAGATTTACATCCGGAGAGGATGGAAAGGATTCTGGTCAAGACCAGGATGGTATATTAAAACCCTGATCACTGAGGTGATCTTCCATCGAAAACTCTACGGACAATCGTTCTACCGCTGGTTAGCCCATACGCTGTTAGTATTTGGCTTTGTGGCTACCTTCGCAGTGGATATGATCAAAGGGTTCACCACGGGCTATCTGGTGGCATTTGGCGTTTCTTTTGCCCATGAATTTGAGACGGGTTCCATCCGGCCTTTTCTCGATTTCTTTCTCGAGTTTTTCAGTTTCCTCATCCTGGTAGGTTGCGTGCTCGCCATGGTTCGCCGTTTTGTGATCCGTCCTGATCAACTGCGGACAGAGGAAGAGGATATCACCTCCCTACTCTTCATCCTCTTTCTCGAACTTTCCGGTTTCTTCATTGAGGGATACCGCATCGCACATCCGGAAGTGGTTCAGGCAAAAAATTACCTGGCGAACTTCACGCCGGCCAGCGCCAACAATTGGATTTCGTTTGGGGGTTACTTTTTATCCCAATTCCTAAGAGATATTAAGATCAACGCCGACTTCCTGTGGTACTTCCACGTCGTGCCCAGCCTCATCTGGATTATCTACATTCCCCATAGCAAACTTCTTCATATTTTCACCTCTTCCATGACGGTCATCTCCGACCGCCAAAAGGAATTGGATAGAGAATGAGGAGAGTATGTTTCTATTCGATCTTGGGAAGCTTCCTGGCCAGCAATCCATGCTCATCTTTCATGCTCTTGCACGGATGGGCATTGAGGCCCTGGTCATCGTCTCACCCAAAATTCCTCTTGTAAGCATCGGATATTTTCAAGATGCGAAGCAGGAAGTGAATCTTCAATATTGCATAGAATCTAAAATCCCTTTCATGCGAAGAGAGGTCGGTGGAGGAGCAACCTATTTAAGGGTGGAAACCTTCTATGAAGAAAAAGGGATTGAGTCCCCTGGGGTGGAATCCAAAGACTTCGCAACCACGATCTTGAATTCAATTAGAGATTCGAAGAAAGATTAGCGAACTTCACCTGTTCACAATTTGTAAGTCTTTGAGAGGGGATTTCTTGATTACATACGATAATGCTGATGAGGTTAAGTCAATGGCCCGAGCACATGGATTTCAAATGCGCCTAATCCCCATGACGAATACACACCATGCCACAATGGAAGAATTAGTGATAGGAAAGAATTTGTCATGGATGCTTCCCTGCTGTGCATGAGCCCAAGGTTAAATATGTAGTTCAAAAAGAGAAGAAAAGTATGAAAGGAAATAAGAAGCAAGATATTAGAAAAAGATTTTAAGTCTTCTTTGGTCCTCTCCTACCCATCCCTCCCCCATCGAAGGAGGAGGGAGAGTAAGTGAAATCAAGCGTATTCCACAATCCACATTCCGCAATCAGGAAAGGATCTCCCTTAACGCTCCCATCAGACAATGGATATATCGGGTTTTGCAGGTCTCGCCCATGAGGCCGACTCGCCATATCTTTCCCTTCAGCCAGCCCAAACCTCCTCCAACTTCGATGTTATACTCGTTCAGAAGTTTCGAACGTGTCTTGACATCATCAATCCAATCAGGAAGAGACACCGAAGTCAACATGGGCAAACGATATCCTTCCTGGGCAAAAAGTTTGAATCCGAAACCCTCCAGTTCCATCTTTAAGCGATCGCCCAACACCTCATGACGCCGAAATCTTGCTTCGAGTCCTTCCTCAAAGATAATCTTCAGCCCTTCCTTCAAGGCATAGAACATGGAAGCAGGTGCAGTGTGGTGGTAGACCCTTTCTTCCCCCCAATATTTTTCGAGTAGAAGTAAGTCGAGATAAAAACTCTGAACCTTTGCCTTGCGAGACCGGAGGACCTCCATTGCTTTGGAGCTTATGGTGATCGGAGAGAGCCCTGGCGGGACGCTCAGACACTTTTGGGAACTACCATAGCAGACATCGATTCCCCATTCGTCAACCTTCACATCATATCCTCCTAAAGTGGTCACGGCATCCACCACTAAAAGGGTATGCCCTTTTTGGCAGTAAGCTCCAATCTCTTTAAGAGGTTGCCTCACTCCAGTGGAAGTCTCCCCATGAACAAGGCCACAGATCTTTGCTTCGGGATGTTTCTTTAATGCCTTGATCATTTTTTCTGGCTCGATGATCTTACCCCATTCTTCCTCTACCAGAATGACTTTAGCACCACATCGGGAAGCCACCTGAGTCATCCTATCTGCAAAGAAGCCATTTACTCCAATGACAACAACATCTCCAGGTTCGACGAAATTGACAAAAGAGAGCTCCATCCCGGCACTCCCTGTAGCAGAAATAGCAAGGGTCACCTGGTTCTTCGTCTGGAAAACGCCTCTTAACATCTCTCTGATCTCGTCCATACAGGCCAGAATTTGGGGATCGAGATAACCGATGACCGGGTTAGACATGGCTTGATAAACCCGGTAATGGACATTGCTCGGCCCGGGGCCCATAAGAATTCGGTAGCTCGGATGCATATCTCCTCCCATCCACTTTTCCATCATCAAACCTCCTCCAAATCTATTTTCATTCCATCGCTGGCAGCGATCACTCTCAATCCCAATTCT
>CAZEKS010000186.1:0-5189 GCA_964512795.1 uncultured Syntrophaceae bacterium | reverse complement strand
AAATTTTATCATAGGCTGTCTTCCCCTTGCAAGTCACGTTCACCATGTGATATAGGGAATTATAAATTCGAAGCACCTGCCTGTGCATAGTCCCGCCTCGCGGGACGAAGGCAGGGATTTCGGATTTACGGGACACCTAGCCAGGGGGTAACCAATGGAGGACAAATTAAAACAAGTTGCACAATGGATTACCACTTCTAAAAAGGTAATCGTTTTTTCTGGGGCGGGTCTCAGCACAGAATCAGGAATCCCGGATTTCCGTAGCCCGGGTGGAGTATGGGACCGATATAATCCAGAGGATTTCTATTTTCAGAATTTCCTTGCCAGTGAAGCCTCCCGGGAAAAATATTGGCAGATGGCAACGGAAATGTATGAACCGATAAAAACAGCCCAACCTAATCAGGCCCATCTTGCCATTGCCGAATTGGAGAAACTGGGTAAGCTCGACTGTGTGATTACTCAGAATATTGACGGTCTTCATTTTAAGGCCGGAAATTCTGAAGAAAAGGTGATTCAACTTCATGGGACGGCCATATTCGTCTCCTGTTTGAGTTGCAAAAAGAGATATGATCGCGATGAAATCCAGGAACGAATTAAAAAAGGGCAGAAGGCGCCCCGTTGTAACGATTGTGGGGGGATTCTCAAACCCGCTACCGTCTCATTTGGCCAATCGATGCCAGAAAAGGAAACACAAGAGGCCTATCATCGGTCCTCACTCTGTAATCTTTTTATTGTAGTCGGTTCCTCATTGGTTGTCCAACCCGCTGCCTCGATGCCTCTGGTGGCGAAGAAAAATGGAGCAAGACTAATCATCATCAACCGTGACTCAACTCCTTACGATGACATGGCGGATGTTGTCATTCATGGTCAGGCTGGCCCTACCATGGCCAGTATTCTGGAACATGTGAAACAGGGATTAGGGGTTGGGGTTTAAGGGCTGTAGGCGGAACGTCTCTTTTCGAACGGATTGCTTTTAATCATAATTGATATCCACCTCTTATATCCATTCTTATTAGTTCATTTCAGGTAATTGACTAAAAACTGGACATTTTGTGTCCCCATTATACAATAATTTGGCACTTCTGCAGGGTTAAATCAAATCACTTTGTTGAAAAATTGTGTAAATTCAAATAATTAAAATATACAAAATTTGGCATTTATTTTGCTAAGCTCTAATATGCATGATTCCATCCGTAAAGTAAAAGGTTTATGAAGAACATATTCTTGACAATAATAACTCTGTTTTTCCTATTTGGTTGTGCAATGATCGAGCCTACCACAAAGTCTACTTCCTCTACACGGCCAACATACGGACAGATATTGAAAGAAAACTACAAAGGGCGTAAGGCAAGAGTGGTTGTAGCCAATTTTGTCGATAAATCGGACGGCGCAAAAGAGACGAGCCAGGTTGGGGAAGGAATGGCTGAGATGTTACGGAATGCCTTATTGCCTACAAATCGATATATTGTTCAAGTGCGGAAATCTTTAGATGACGTAGCCAAAGGCCAGGATGTTGGAAACGGCGGTCCGGTAAAAAAAGAGTTTGATCTTCTGATTGAGGGGGAGATTAGGGAATTCAAACCCGGTATCCCAGGGGCTGGAGATGAAACAGGGGGGGCATCCCATGTTACCACCATCGTAACGGTGATCAATCCAAGGACCAAACAGATTCTCGCCACCGAAAGAGTGGGGGCAAGGGCGACGGAATTTGGAGGACCTACCGCAAGGGTTGGTGGCGCATTGCCAGAGGTATTCAGAGTCTTTTCAAAGACACTGATGGAGAAGGCGATACGCATGACCGTTGAGGAATCGGCGAGTTTAATAGTGGCCAAGACACCTCCTGAGTGTTATCGGGTTGTCCCTGTTATGACACAGAGGGAAACCTCAAAGCCTCCTTCCGTATCTCCAAAAGTCACCCCACCCCCTCCTCCTCTTCGCACCACCCAAGTTGTGTGGGACTCAGTGAATCTGCGTCAAGGGCCAGGAACGAACTATAAAGTAATTGGCAATGCGAAGAAAGGGGCTTCTCTGAAAATTATTGAGGTCAATGGAGATTGGTTGCGTGTTCGACTCGAGGACGGAAGTACGGCATGGGTGAGTAAACTGGCCACTTCCGAGGCGCCCAAACCGCCACCTTCTACGACTTCTTTTACACCCACACCCATGTGAAATTAAAAGGTTAATTTCAAAAGAGGCATTTATGCTTATCTGCAAGAATTGCAATCTCGAATATGAGGAAGGAAAAAAGTTCTGCAAACATTGTGGCGACCCCCTTGCCCCAAAAGTAGAACCCATGTCAACTCAAAAAAAAGTAAATAGGCCTGAAGAGGAGAATCCAGATGGAAAATTGATCTGCCCCAATTGTAAAATCGTTTATGAATTTGGAAGCTCTTGCATCCAATGCGGGGCTGCCCTGGGACGTCAAATCCCTCCTGAGGCAAAGGAAGAGCCTGAGACAGCTCTTAGAACTGAATCCGAAGAAACACCCCTTCCAGTACAAACCTCCCAAAAACAACAGATGGAGGCCCCCCGTACAAAACTCATTTGTCCTGCTTGTAAAATAATCTATGAAAGCGGAGAGGTTTGCATCAAATGTGAGTCAGCCCTGGTTCCACAGACTCCCTCTCAAACAAAAGAAGAGCCTAAAATATCTCTTGGCTCTGAAGTTGAGGGAGACCCCTTACAAGTGCAAACGATCCAAGAACAATTAATCGAGACACCCCGTAAAAAACTCATCTGCCCCGCTTGTAAAATTATCTATGAACGCGGAAATTCTTGTGTAAGATGTGGATCAGGTCTTGTGTCGCAAACGGAATTCCAAGAAAAGGAAAAACCTAAGTCATCCGATACCGAAGTGAGTCTTTCGGCTCTTGATCTGGACGTTGGAACTGGCCCGGCCCGCTTGCCACAGGCTGAGGTTGACCTTGAGTGGCCCTCTCTTTCCAGCCCTAAGAGGCGGGACTCGGGTGCCGTCGAAAAGGGGAAAAAGAAAGAGCTTGAGCTGTTCCCAACAATGGAGGTTGAAGAAGACTTCTTCAAAACCCAGACCTCAAAACAAGAACCCCCTAAAACATCGGCTGATGATTCGGAGAGGAGGTCAAGCCTTCCGACCAAACCCAAGAAAGACTATCGCCGCTTATTCCTGGAAGTAGGTGGCATCACGATCATGGCCCTGGCGGGAGGATATTTCCTGTGGTCAGTCTATTCCCACTTAATAAAGAAAGAACCTGAGCCAAAAACACTCATTTCTAAAGGTGCAGTCAGCCAGATCCTTCCCGCTTCCTCTTCCTCTACCAATCCTGCTACAACTGGGATGGAATCAGGAGAATCCAAAACCAACGAAGAAAGCTCATCCATTTCTAAAGAGGCGGTTCCTTCTCCCCCTGATACTTCTAAAACGCCTTCTACGGAGATAGAGATACGAAATATTAAAACCCTCCTCGAGAATATCCGGCAGGCAAATTTACATAAGGATATTGACCTCTTCATATCCTGTTACGCTGCTGATTTCAAAGACCGAGAAGGGAAAAAGAAGGCAACACTTGCCTTTTGGACAAAATTTGATTACGTTGACCTGTCCTATGATTTGAAGAATTCTTCGATATCAGGCGATACGGCCAAGGTTAAAGTGGAATGGTTGATCATAATTTCTTCCAAGACGGTTAAGCAGCCGCAGAAGAGTAAAGCCAACCTGGATGTCACACTGAAGAAAGAAGAAGGTGGGTGGAAGATAGAAGAAGTAAAACAGACAGGTTAAGTTCCAGAAATGAAATAGCCTGTGTGAACCCCTAAACCCACATTATCGTCCTTTCCGGTCCTCCGCAAACTTTCCAGATTGAATCTTTCCTGAATCACCGCACTCTGGTATAATACCCTTAAGATAAAGAAATGCACGGTGGCATATCGACATGTAAGAGGTTTTTCAGGCAAAAATTGGAAATACTCATTGGATGAGTTAGAATTTATTCAAAGGATTCAAGGGGTCAAGGGGTCAAGTGAAATTTCACCCGAATCCTTGAATCCTCGAACCCTCGAACTCTTATAAGTGAGATCATCATGAACCACTTCTCAACATGGATTAAAATGCCCTTTACCCGTAGGGGGTTTTTCGGAGTAATCGGTTTAGGCTTATACCACCTTGCATTCAAAACGGTGGGCTGGGCAAACGTCACCTATTTTCAGGTCAAAAAATTTCTCATCCGGTCCGTTGAGGGAACTCAGCATGTCGATCTTAAGACATGGCGCCTCAATATCGAGGGATTAGTTGAAAAGCCCCTCGCTCTCAGTTTCAGCGAAATCCAGGCCCTCCCAAGAAAAACTCAAGTGAGACATTTCATCTGTGTCGAAGGCTGGGGACTTGATAACCAAAAATGGGAAGGAGTTCACCTCAAGGAGATTTTCTCTAAGGTGAGGATTAGCCCAAAAGCTAAATATGTAACCATCCATGCCACGGGGGGAGAATACAAAGACAGCCTATCCCTTCAAGAGGCTCTTGAGCCCGATACGATGCTTGCCTATAAAGTGAACGACAAAAACTTACCTCCAGAAAATGGTTTCCCCCTTCGGCTGATCATCCCGCGGATGTATGCTTACAAAGGGGTCAAATGGGTAGAGCGAATCGTCTTTACCGAAAAACAAGAGACCGGATACTGGGAAAAATTCGGGTACCCACTGGACGGGTCCATCCCAGATTTAAAAAGTTAAAAAAGTTTCTAAATGTTGACTTTTCCCTCCCAGTTTAGTAATCTCCTGTCAAAATGGAGGCCATCCGTCAACATCTTTAAACCCGTTAACCAGGCAATTTCCCGTGACGGGCTGGTTACCCGCGAACAAATGAAAATTCATCGAGTTACGGACACGGGACACGGACACGGTCACACTATTTTCTAACTATATGGGGTGGGTATATGGTCTGGAAATAGATTTAGACCCCATTTCTATAAAAGGAATGGGGCTTTTTGTCTCATTTAGCACGAAAGAAAAAAAGACTCTTCTTAACCTAAACGTCAACCTTAACCTTGTGTTGTTGGGTTCTTTAACATGGTAAAGGCGAATATCGGCAAGGATGGATCAGAAAGGATTGTAGTTTCATTCACTTATGACCCTCTTATCATTTCGAAAATTAAGACCATCGAGGGACATCCTATATTGCCCCTGTCAAGAGGGAAAAAACAAAAAATTTATCTTTT
>CAZEKS010000185.1:0-5191 GCA_964512795.1 uncultured Syntrophaceae bacterium | reverse complement strand
TCGTACTCATCCTGATAGACCGGAAGCTCCTTATCCACCAACACGCCAATCACGATCCTATCCTGCAGCTCCTCGGGCTTCATGGTGGCTGCCTTCTCCACGGTGATGGCATGATCCCGTTGCCACTCCATCATTTCTACAGCTGTCCCCAGACGGTTTTGCCTTCCGTATTGGGTATGGCAGTGAGCGATCACTTCCACCATCGAAAAACCCGGTTTTAAAATTGCCTTCTCGATCAAGCTATCTAAAAGTCTGGCCTGATAGACGGTCCCCCTCCCCACAAAGACCGCTCCCGCTGTGACGGCTAACTCTGAGATTTTGAAGTCTTGTTCAATATTGGAATAGACGGTGGTTGAGGATTTCATTCCATAAGGAGTGGTGGGCGAGTATTGCCCGCCCGTCATCCCGTAGATGCTGTTGTTGAGAATGATGGAGGTGATATCGATATTCCTTCGGGCCGTATGGATGAAATGATTTCCGCCGATCGCCACCGCATCGCCATCGCCCATGATCACAATCACTTTCAGGCTGGGTTTTGCCAGCTTCACTCCCGTTGCGAAAGTGAGAGCACGGCCATGAGTGGTATGCAACGTATTAAAATCCACGTAGACGGGAAGCCTTCCTGAACATCCGATGCCTGAAACCAAAACAACTTCGTCCTTCCCAAAACCGATCCGATCGATCGCCCGGATGAGGGCGCCCAGCATGATTCCGATCCCGCAGCCCGGACACCAGACATGGGGAAATTTCTTGTCATGTCTAAGATATTTGTGGATGAGCTTGGTGACCTCTGCCATCAGGAAACCTCCGTGATTCGATTCAATATCTCTTTCGGAGTGATGATCGTCCCGTCTACCTTGTTAAGGGTGAAGACCTTGGCGGCCCCTCGGTTGACCCGCTTTGCCTCCCGCGAGATCTGGCCCATATTCATTTCAGGAACAATCAGAATTTTCGAGGTCTGAAGGACTTTCTCCACCGCAGATCTCGCAAAGGGCCAGAGGGTTACCAGCTTCAGAAGTCCCACCTTAATCCCCTTCTCCCTCGCTTCAATCATGGCTCTCTTGGCGGATCGGGCGACACACCCGTAGGCGACGATCGTGATCTCGGCATCTTCTGTTTGAAAAAACTCAGCCATCTGAATCTCTGAAAAATGCTGACTGATCTTCCGATGGAGCCTCGCAATAAAGGGTCCGATCTCATCGGGTCTCGATGTCGGAAAACCCCTCACGTCATGGGTGAGACCTGTGACGTGATATCGATAACCCTCTCCAAAATTGGCCATGGCTGGAACGCCGCTGGGGGTCTCTTCATAGGGAATGTACCATTCCGGTGGAACGGTGGGTTTGACCCGATTAAATATTTCTACCTCTTCTCCATCCGAAAGAACCATCTTCTCTCGCATATGAGCGACCACTTCGTCAATCAGAAGGACAACGGGCGTTCGGAATTTTTCAGAGAAGTTGAAGGACCTGATCGTCATATCATAACATTCCCGAACCGTTGACGCAGAAAGGACAATGGCAGGGTGATCTCCATGGGTCCCCCATCTTGCCTGCATCACATCACTTTGAGAGGGAAAGGTCGGAAGCCCCGTACTTGGCCCCCCTCGCATGACATTGACAATGACACACGGGACTTCAGCGATGAGAGCAAAGCCCAGGTTTTCTTGCATCAAAGAAAATCCTGGGCCGCTGGTTGCCGTCATGGACTTCACCCCTGCGAGAGAGGCGCCGATCACTGCGCCCAGGCTCGCAATCTCATCCTCCATCTGGATGAAGGTCCCACCTACTTGGGGAAGTTTTATGGATAAGATTTCAGAGATCTCCGTTGCCGGAGTAATCGGATAGCCCGCAAAGAAGCGACAGCCTGCCTGGAGGGCTCCCTCCACCACTGCCTCATTGCCTTGGAGCAACAATTCTTTCAGGTGAGACTTCTTCTTCCTTCGGTTTTGGCTCTTCTTCTCCACCTCTTATTTCAACCCTCTTTTTTCCCTTAGTCTTTGTTTCCACTGTAATGGCAAAATCCGGACATCGGATCTCGCACCATCCGCAGTTAATACATTTCTCGATGTCCTTCACATAGGGACGACCTGCTTCGTCTTTGGCCAGAACACCTGTCGGGCAGAAAGCCACACAAATCCCGCACGCCTTGCACCAGGCCTTATAGATATCTATTTCCGGTGTTTCCTTCTTTTTCTTTGTGTCTGCCATGATCCAAACTTCCCTTTTCCCTTGAAGAAGTTCCGGGCAAAAATAATTTGTCTTTAAATTTACCTTTATTATGATGGTGAAATTGTAAAAAGTCAAAAATAATCCCTCTCCCTTGACGCCTGCCTGCCGGTAGGCAGGGGAGAGGGTCTGGGTGAGGGTGAAGAATCATGAAATTCCAAAAAGTTATTTATCCCCTTCCCCTTTACCCTGTTAGATAAGGCTTTTCATTGGGCCTTCTATTCAAGAAATCTCCTATCTAACAGGGTGAATCCCCTCCCACCAGGAGAGGGGAAATCTTACTTTTTACGAAATTATTTATGATAATTTAAAAATAGAAAGGTTGTCAAAGGTTCTCAATGATCGCAGAGGCAAACTTAGAGCATTTAAGCTTCTTTGCGCCTTTCATCTGACGGGCAAGATCATAGGTGACGGTTTTTTTCGAAATTCCCTTCTCCAGTGCCCTTTTAATCCTCTGCCCCACCTCTTTCCAGCCCAGATAGTCGAACATCATGGCTCCGGAAAGAATGAGAGACCCGGGATTGACCATATCTTTATTCGCATACTTAGGCGCTGTTCCATGGGTGGCCTCAAACGCAGCGGCCTGATCTCCTATGTTCGCTCCAGGCGCCATGCCCAGGCCTCCCACTTGGGCGGCTAAGGCATCGGACATGTAATCCCCATTAAGGTTGGGCATCGCAAGCACATCATAGTCTTCAGGCCTTAAGAGGATTTGTTGAAACATGGCATCGGCAATCCGATCTTTGAGAACGATCTTCCCGGAAGGAACTTTTTTTATTCCCTCTCTCTCCATTTCCTTTTCCAATAGAATGCGATCTCCGAACTCTTCCTTGGCCACCTCATATCCCCAATCACGGAATGCCCCCTCAGTGAACTTCATAATGTTCCCTTTGTGGACCAACGTGACACTCTTCCGGCCATGAGCGAGTGCATATTGAATGGCCATCCGAACCAGGCGTTTTGTTCCAAAGCGACTGATGGGCTTAATTCCGATTCCGGAATCTTCCCGAATCTTTTTCCCCATCTCTCTTTCAAGAAACGCCCTCAGTCGCAATGCTTCCTCCGATCCTTCTTCCCACTCAATCCCTGTGTAGACATCTTCGGTATTTTCCCGGAAGACAACCATGTCCACTTTTTCAGGATGCTTTAATGGGCTCGGTGTCCCTGAAAGATACTTCACCGGTCGAATGCAGGCATAGAGATCGAGTTTTTGCCGGAGCAATACATTGATGCTTCGGATCCCTCCGCCTACAGGGGTTGTCAGAGGACCTTTAATGCCAATTTTGTGTTCTCGAATTGTCTCGATCGTCTCCTCCGGAGCCCATTCCTTTTTCAATTGAAATGCCTTCTCTCCCGCATAGACTTCGAGCCAATGTATTTTTCTTTTGGCTCCATAGCATTTCATTACGGCGGCATCAAAAACTCTTACGGATGCTTTCCAGATATCCGGGCCGACCCCGTCCCCTTCGATATAGGGAATGATCGGCTCATCAGGGACATTGAGCTTTCCGTCCAAGGAATATTGAATCTTTTCTCCATCCATATTTATCTCCGATTAATCGTAAGTAGCGTCGGTATTCCTGCCTGCCGGCAGGCAGGTATTGCCGACGACATTCGTCCCCAGTAAATGAGGGCGCTACAAAAAATATTTCCTAAAAACCAAGCTTGTACAGTTGCCGCCGAAGGCGAAGGAGTTGGAGAGGACAACTCTCACCTCTGCCTCACGGGATTTCCCCGGAACATAATCCAGATCACAATCTTCATCTCCCTCCTGGTGGTTGAGGGTAGGAGGAATAAATTGGTTGACGATAGAAAGAATTGAGGCAATCGCTTCAATGGCTCCTGCAGAACCCAGGCAATGGCCTACCGACGATTTAATGGAACTGATGGGAATCGAATAAGCCCTTTCACCAAAAACATTTTTTATGGAAAGCGTTTCGGCTTTATCGTTGAGCGGTGTGCCGGTTCCATGGGCATTGATATAATCCACTTCGGTAAGGGGTATGCCACCCTCTTCGATCGCCTCTCTCATAATGCGAGCTCCCCCCATTCCAGTGGGTTCAGGGGCAGTGATGTGATAAGCCTCGCCTCCGATTCCATATCCCAAAAACTCAGCATAGATCCTGACGCCTCTTTTTATGGCTTCATCGAAATCCTCCAAAATGAGGATGCCCGCTCCTTCGCCCAAAGACATCCCGGCTCTCTTTCGATCGAAAGGCCTACAGGGGGAAGGATCGGTGGATTTTAAGGAATTGAACCCACCGAAGGTGAGTTCGCTCAGTGCCTCACTCCCTCCGCAGAGAACGGCTTTTGATTTCCCACTTCTGATAAGATCCGCTCCATAACCAATGGCTGTGGCCGATGAACTGCACGCTGTGGTGACCGTGAATTTCGGACCTGAAAATCCAAACCGTTCTGCGACACGATCGGTGGTAAAGCTTGGTATAAAAGGCCAGATGAGAGAAGGCTTGGACCTTCCCTTGACAAGGATTTCCCGGTGATAGGTTTCTGCCCCAAACATTCCTCCTGCACCTGCTCCCAGACATACCCCCACTTCTTCTGAAGGATAAGATTGAATCCCGGAGGCCTTCACGGCCTCCTCCGAGGCGATGAGGCCAAATTGGTCTGCCCTGGAGATTTTTTTCAATTCCTTTTTCCCAAAGAATTTGTCTGCTCGGTAATCTCTGACCTCCGCTCCGATTTTGCAAGGATACTTTGAGGTGTCGAAAAGAGTGATCGGTCCAATGCCCGTTTGACCCTGTTTCAAGGACTGAGTAAACTCCCCTACATCCTTTCCAGTCGAACAGAATATTCCTAATCCTGTAATGGCAACCCGTTTAGATTTCATTCCCTAATCACACCATCAAAAGTATTCATATATATCACTTTCAAACGGGTACCCGCAAGACAGAGTCAGGTTGGGATAGTCTTTAGTTAAAGCGGTTTCTTAATGTAAAGCTGGT
>CAZEKS010000184.1:0-5232 GCA_964512795.1 uncultured Syntrophaceae bacterium | reverse complement strand
CCTCAACCGCAGAATCGGCCGCAACGAACTCAATGCCATCCAGGTGTGCCTGGCCATTGTAGACGCACAACGCGAATACGTACTGAAGGATCGGGATGGTGACAAGTTACTGGAATACGCCCAGAGGTTTACCAGTAAAAAAGGGGAAAAGAATGGCCTTTACTGGGAGGCAAAAGAGGGTGAACCACAAAGTCCCCTGGGTCCCTTAATGGCCAAGGCTGCCCAAGAGGGCTACACTGGAAAGAAGCCGGGTGGAAAACATAGCCCTTACCATGGGTATTACTATAAGATTCTGAAGGCCCAGGGCAAGAATGCACCAGGGGGGGAATACGATTATGTGGTTAAAGGCAAGATGATTGGCGGGTTTGCCCTGGTTGCCTACCCCGCGGAATATGGTAACTCCGGAGTCATGACCTTTATCGTGAACCACGACGGTGTCGTATACCAAAAGGATCTGGGCAAAGATACTGAGAAAATTGCAACAGCCATGAAGAAATTCGATCCGGACAAAACCTGGAAGAAGGTAGAATAGATCTTTTAAGTAATATCGATTTTCGGCCCTGGTCTCAGGCACCAGGAAAAAGAGGTTGGGATGATTTCTCAACCTCTTTTTTGATTGATAAGAGCCTACGTTGTTAAAATGTTATGGAAGAGTTTGTGCACTGATAGAAAGAAAAAATAGGAGCGATGCCTTTTCACTTCCTTAATGAGTGAAAGCCAAAGACCACCAATATCTGCCTCCGGTCTCTCATAACTTGCTGTTCCTAACAAAGTTTCTTTTTTGCGAAAATACTGCAGAATGCCCCGCTCTGTCGGCGGGAGCTTCACTGTTCCTTGATTCTTGGGAACAGTTTTAGTATAGTTTTTGAAAACCACAGTCACCCTATCCCTCTCCCCTGGGGGAGAGGGGAGGGTGAGGGGGACTTTTCATGGTTCTCGCGGAAAAAAATGCTTATGTTAGATTTTAGGGGTTTGCAGAAAAATCAATATACTGGGAAATCAATGGTTATGAAAAAGGGATTTGAAGAGCAATTGGTTCAGAAGTTTTCCTATCGTTGCCCTTATTGTGATCAACCCGTCTCGTATGATCAATTCAATTTGAAGATAGGGGAGAATGAGATCCAGTGTCCGTCCTGTAAGAAGATTTATATAAAGGTGGTTTCAGATTCCTCTGGAGAAAAACGGTGACTGACGACCCCTCATTTACCCCGTTAGAAATAATACCCGCTGTTCTGCAGCGGGGTTACATTTTAAATGATTCCGGCGGGTTTAATGTCCCGCTCGGTTTCGAGTCGCAACGACTGGAATTTCTAACGGGGTTTACCGGGGGCGGACACAGATCCCGTCGGCATTAAATGCCGACGCTACGTTGTCTATATGTATCGGTCTCAACCACAATATTCCAGAAATCGTCTCCAGACCCCCATTCAGTATGTGAAGGGGGTAGGGCCCAAATTAGCCAAGCTCTTTGAGAAAAAGGGGATTCTGACTGTTGAGGATGCCCTCTACTTTCTCCCACGATGCTATGAAGACCGAAGCAACTTGAATAAGATCTCCGAACTCAAAGCCGGAAGAAAGGAGACAGGTTTGGGTGAGATCCTGCTGTCAGGAATTGCCTTTTATCAGAACAGGAAGAAAAGAGTCTTTGAGACAGTGGTTGGGGATGGAAGCGGCACGATCACATTGAAGTGGTTTCGTGGTAATGAGAGATATCTTAGGGAACGATTTAAAAAGGGACGCCAACTGATCTTCTCCGGTGAGGTAAGGTGGTTTAATTATCAGAGAGAGATTCATCATCCTGATGTAGAAATCGTCGATGGGGATATGGAGAAAGATTATCTCAACTTCAAACGGATCGTTCCCATCTATTCCGAAACAGAAGGGCTTTATCAGAGAACTTTGAGAAGGTTGATGAAGACCATCTTGGATGGGTATGCCGATGAACTTTCGAGTCCCATTCCACCGGAGATGGTGGAGCGACAGGACCTGATTGATTTTTCAGAAGCCTTCCGGAGGGTCCATTTCCCCCCCGAGGGAGAACCCATTGATGCTCTTAATCTCCAGCGTTCAGACGGGCACCGGAGGATCATCTTCGATGAATTTTTTTTCTTGGAACTCGGCATGGCATTGAAGAAAAGAGGAGTAGCGCTGGAGACAGGGATCTCTTTTAAAACCGATGGCGCCTTAGTCCAGAGGTTATTAAATCTTCTCTCTTTTCAATTAACCCGTGCCCAGGAGAGGGTGTTGGCCGAGATCAAGGAGGATTTGGAAAAACCCCACCCCATGAACCGATTGATTCAGGGAGATGTGGGAAGCGGAAAGACAGTCGTTGCGCTCTTAACCTGTCTCTATGTAGTAGAATGTGGTTATCAGGCTGCCATCATGGCGCCCACTGAGGTTTTAACAGAACAACACTTTCTCAATCTCCATCGGTGGGTGGAACCGTTAGGAGTAAAGGTGGCCCTGCTCACCAGCAGTATCAAAGGCTCGGAGAGAGAAGATCTTTACCAAAGAATTCGGAATGGAGATATCCATTTGGTGATCGGAACCCATGCTGTGATTCAGGAAGCAGTTGAATTCAGCCGCCTGGGCCTCGCCGTCATTGATGAGCAGCACAAGTTCGGCGTGGTTCAGAGAGGGCTTTTGAAGAAAAAGGGGGGGAACCCTGATGTTCTGGTGATGACAGCGACTCCCATCCCGAGGACCCTCGCCATGACCATTTATGGGGACCTTGATGTGTCACTCATTGATGAGATGCCCCCCGGAAGAATGCCTGTGGAGACCAAGGTCTATCCTGAACCTGCAAGGGCCAAAGTTTATCGTATCGTTGAAGAAGAGGTGAAAAAGGGTCGCCAGGCTTTCGTGGTCTATCCCCTCATAGAAGAATCTGAGAAATTGGATCTCAAGGATGCTACACGAATGGCCGAGCACCTTCAGAAAGAAGTCTTTCCAGCATTTCGGATTGGCCTGCTCCATGGCAGGATGAAAAGTGACGAGAAAGAGGCCATCATGATGGAGGTGAAGGAAGGAAAGATTCAAATCCTCGTCGCTACGACCGTGATTGAAGTGGGGATCGATATTCCCAACGCCTCTGTGATGGTGGTAGAGCATGCCGAGCGATTCGGCCTCTCTCAACTGCATCAATTAAGGGGGAGGATCGGCCGAGGACGTTACCCGTCCAAGTGTATTTTATTAGCCCAATACAGGTCTTCCGAGGAAGCAAAAGTTCGGCTTCGAGCCATGGAGAAGACAACCGATGGTTTTAAGATTGCCGAGGAGGATTTGGCCCTCCGAGGGCCTGGAGAATTCTTTGGCATCCGACAATCAGGATTGCCAGATTTCAGGGTAGCCCATATCATCCGGGATACTCCCATTTTGATCGAGGCGAGAAAAGAAGCGTTTCGGCTCGTTCAAGAAGACCCTGAACTGGTTCGTCCTTCTCATGCAGGATTGAAGGATATTTTGATCAAGCGATGGAAAGGGAAAATGGAACTGGCCACCATCGGTTGAAACCCTGAACCATGCGAGGTTCAGGGTAAAATGAATTGAAAAGGGTCTCAAAGTATGTTAACCCTTAAGAAGAAAAATTCCTCAAGCCCCCTTGAATAAAGGGAAACTAAGTGGTTTCCATCCCATTTCAGCGGAAGGGAATAGTGTTATGGAAATGTTCCATCCTGAAGGGTCTGGATTTCATCGAATGCAGAGGCTCCCGCCTTATATCTTCGGGATTGTCAATCAATTGAAGATAGAGGCAAGAAGAAGGGGAGAGGATATCATTGACTTGGGCATGGGAAACCCCGATCTGCCTACGCCCAAACATATCGTTAATAAATTGATTGATGCCGTAAAAAATCCGAGGAATCACCGATACTCTGCGTCAAAGGGAATTTATAAATTGAGGTGTGCGATCACTGACTGGTACCAAAGACGTTACGATGTCGATCTCGATCCAGAGACAGAGAGCGTGGTCACCATCGGCGCCAAGGAGGGACTCGGACATCTGGCTTTAGCGACCGTTGGTCCTGGAGATGTTGTCCTCGTCCCGGATCCGACCTATCCCATTCATGCCTATTCGGTCGTGATTGCAGGAGGAGATCTGCGTTCAGTTCCTTTGATGGGAGGAGGGGATTTCTTTCAAAAGTTATTGACAGCAACCAAACAGACTTGGCCTCATCCCAAGATGATCATCGTGAGTTTCCCTCATAATCCCACGACCATCGTGGTGGATCTCAATTTCTTCGAGGATTTGGTCGCTTTTGCCAAAGAGCATCATCTGATGATCGTTCACGATTTAGCCTACGGGGATATCGTCTTCGATGGATATAAGGCGCCCAGCCTCCTTCAGGTTAAAGGGGCAAAGGATGTGGGGGTGGAATTCTTCTCTCTTTCCAAAAGTTACAATATGCCCGGTTGGCGGGTGGGTTTTGCAGCGGGGAATGCCGAGATGCTGGCCGCCCTGGCAAGACTGAAGAGTTATTTGGATTATGGAGTCTTTCAACCCATTCAGATTGCCGGCATCATTGCCCTCAATGAAGATCAGGATTGTGTTCGTCAAACCGTAGAGGAATATCGGAAGAGGAGGGATGTCCTCGTTAATGGATTGAAACGAGTGGGCTGGGAGATTGAAAAACCAAAAGGGACGATGTTCGTGTGGGCAGAGATTCCAAAACCCTTCAAGAAGATGGGGTCGATTGACTTTTCAAAGCACTTATTAATGGAAGGGAAAGTGGCTGTTTCCCCAGGAATCGGTTTTGGCCAGTATGGAGAGGGTTTTGTGAGATTTGCATTGGTAGAGAACGAGGCCCGTATCAAACAGGCGGTCAAAGGGATTCAGAAAGTTCTGAAAAAAGGAGTTTAAAGTCAAATTCCAAATGACAAATTCCAAATTTCAAATAAACCCAAAACTTCAATGACTAAAACACCCCGTGACCGCATCCCTCTCCCCTCGGGGGAGAGGGGAGGGTTAGGGGGTTCGGGATTTTGAATATTGGTTATTGGAATTTGTTTGTTCCTTGGTGCTTGGAAATTGGTGCTTGTCACCACCCCTAACACATAGGGGGCATCAATTGGATCCTCAGGGTCATTAAGGAAAGGGGACTATGAAGGAGATCAAGGTTGGTTTGATCGGTTTTGGGACAGTAGGTTCAGGCGTTGTAAGAATCCTCCAGAAGAATTCTGGGCTGATCGAAAAGCGTATGGGCGCCAAGCTCGTCCTGAAACGGATTGCTGACA
>CAZEKS010000183.1:0-5248 GCA_964512795.1 uncultured Syntrophaceae bacterium | reverse complement strand
ACAGTGGAATTGGCATAGTCCACGATATCATCAATCGCTCGTGAGAGGGCGTAGATATCCTCCCGATCCATTGGGGTGACAAATGTCTGATGGAGTTCTTCAACAAGGATCCTTCGAAGCTCATCGGCTTCTCTTTCAATATCCTTCACCCGGTTTGCGTTTTCCTGATTCTGGTTCTCGACGTAGCGTCCCAGAGCTTCAATCCCTTCAAGGGTTTTGGAGGCCTGGTCAGAAAGCATCTTATAGAAATCCATCCTTTTTGGAAAGAACCGGTCCTTTAAACCCAACCCTTCGCTCCTTTAAACCAACTTTATCCCCATTCTTTCTGATTCAGGAATTGCTCATTTTCTAACGAGATTACGGGAATTTGTCAAGGGAAACAACGATTGACCTTCCACATGCCCCATCTCCTATTTTGCGAACGATTGAATACAAAACTTGACTTTTCAATAGAATGGAATAAAATGGGGTCACCTTTAAGGTTTGATGTTCAAGGATCGATGCAAGGCGATTTAGCTTCTCCCCTCTCACATTAATCCTATGTTTGAATGGAGGCGGCGATGGTCGAGATTCTGAAAAGCAGACATCCTTTCCTCGATTTGGTTCAAGTGGCTTTTATCCTCACCGATGCCCACTCAAAAATCCTTTATACCAACCGCTATGCCGAACGCCTCTTTGGTTATTCGAGAGAGGAGATGGAGGGGGAACGAATTAGGCTCTTTTTCTTGGAAGAGGATCTAACCTATTTCCTCCCCAATATCATCTACTTCACGCTTTACAGAAGCGGTTTTGAAGGGGAGGTCCTTTTGAGGCAGAAGAATGGGACGAAGGTTTTTGCTTACCTTTATACCACCACTTTCAAGGAAGAGGGAGAGGTCTTTATTTCTTTTTCCTTTCAAGAGATTCAGCGATTGAAGACGTTGGAGAGAGAAAAAGTGGAGATGGAGCGTTGGGCGAGCCTTGGGATGATGCTGGAGGAAATTGCCCATCAAATTCGGAATCCGATCGCTGCCATCGGAGGATATACACAACGTCTTCTCAAGACATTCACCCCTTCGCCAAAAGTCAAATCCTATCTTCGTCAAATTTTTCATGAGACGAAAAAGCTTGAAACCATGATTCAACGTGTGGAAGAGTATGTCCTGATCCCTAAACCTACTTTTCAAAAGGAAAAGATTCAAGAAGTTGTAGAGACCGTCCTACTGACATTTTCAAAAGAGGCAACAGAAAAGGGGGTCTCCATCAATCTGGAGACAGGGGCTTTAGAAGGCGAAGGGGATTTCTTCATTGACAGGGGTTTATTTGCCAAGGCCCTCTTTTATATTTTGGAAAATAGCATTGAGGCAGTTGTGCGGAGACCGGTGGGAAAGAGAGGCAGGACCATCAAGGTGTCCCTTTTAGGAGACGGAGGAAATATTGGGGTTTCGATCTCAGATAGAGGAGAGGGGATTCCCCAAAAGAACCTTGAGCGAATTTTCGAGCCCTTTTTTTCTACACGACCTGACCGGGTGGGATTAGGATTAACCTTTGCCAAGAGAGTGGTGGAGGAACAGTGGGGGAGCCTCCGAGTGGAGAGTCGTTTAAAGAGAGGGACGACGATCACACTCACTTTCCCAAAGGACCGGCGTCGAATAGTACGTCGGGAAAATATTTCCTCAGAAGCCGTGGGGAAAAATTTCGATTAAATAAAAGACAAAAACGATAAGCAAAAAAAAGATTCGATTTTAAGTTCTATCTGCATTCAATTCAGCCTTCTTTCATCCGCCCGCGCAGAAAACCACGCCTGCGTGCCGTAAAGCCTGCTTGCACGAACCGTTTCGACGAAGGCAGATACTTTTGGCGTGTAGGCACGGCCTTACCGGTGGGGCTCCATTCCATCTCCTTGTTAAAGAATAAAGGGACATTTTGATCTTAAAGTTTGATGTCCGCGCGAAACATTGTGCTTGTAAAAAAGGAGGTGGGGTTGACATCCCTATCCCACAGGTTAAAATAGGATTGAATTTCAAAACCTGTAAGGCGGAGTTTGTGAAGTAGGTTTAGGCCAGAGGACCCGTTAAACTCTAAATTTCTAAAAGGACTGATATGGAAAAAGGATTGATGGAAGTTAAAGTGATGGGTATCGTGGTGGATCCCAAGGCCTCAAACCCCGTCGTTGTTTTAGTAGATCTTTCTGGACAAAAGGCTTTGCCGATATGGATCGGAGTCTTCGAAGCGGAAGCCATTTCAAGGAGCCTCGAAGGTGTGATGACACTTCGTCCCATGACACACGACCTCATGAAACAGATTTTGGATACCTTTCAGGTGACTGTCAATCGGGTGGTTATCCATGACTTAAAAGAAAATACCTTTTATGCCAATCTTTACCTGAACGTGGAAGGGGAAGAACTGATTGTGGATAGCCGTCCCAGCGATGCGATCGCTTTGGCGGTAAGGGTGAAGGCTCCTATCTTTGTTGCAGAAACAGTCATCGAGGCGACAAAACAAATGGGGATTCTTGCCTCCAATCTTTTAGAGGAGGGAGATGAACTGAAAACGATCATCGAGAATATGAAACCAGAAGACTTCGGAAAATTCAAAATGTAATCCCGTTGTAGCGGGACTCTTTTTTTTTTACTTCCATAAAACCATCTTTCATATATCAAAGCCTCCTAAACAGAATTCGGTCTAAGTAAATCCCCTTACTTCTCCTTGCGGTTTGTCAGAAAGACTCTTTTCGAAAGTTTTACAATAATTTTTCTGATTGTGACAATTTGTCGTTTTAAGGGGTAATTTTAAACATTTAATATTTCTAAAAAGAATTGAGACTATACTTTAAAAATCAAATAGTTATCAAATCTAAATCCTTACGCTTTCTTCTCGGCATATATTTTGCTTTAAATACATGAAAATCAAAACAAATGGAGGTAATTCAATGTCTTTAATGGAAAGAGATGGGGTTTTGACCACTGATGAGGCTATTGAATATCTGAAGATCTCCAAACCCACCTTCTTAAAGTATATTCGTCTCGGTAGGATCAAGGCGATCAAGGCCGGAAAGGGATGGAGGATTCTCCAATCAGAATTGAATCGATTCTTGAGAGGAGAAGTAAATTGATATTGAAGAGGACAAGGAAAAGTCTCACTTTGAAATGGATGGTTTTTTTAACTCTCCTTACCTTCCTCCTGCTGACCATCGCCTGTTTGAGCATCCTTCAAATCTACCATGAGGATTTAAAGAGATCGTTTATTGCCGCTGAGGGGATTGTCCTGATCTTAGGAATCCTCTTCATTTTTTTCTTAACAAAGAAGGTGATCCTCCCGATTAAACGGATGTCTAAGGGGGTGGAAGAGGAGCTGGTTAAGAGAACGAGAGAACTCGAAGCCCTGAATGAGATCGGGGCTTTGATCAATCAGAACTTAGGAAATTTGGACACGGTCTTTCCTATCACCGTAGAGAAGGTGGCAAATTTGACAGGGTACGAAATGGGAGCGCTCTTTTTATTGAACGAGGTGGGAGATATTCTCGAAATGAAATCTCAAATCGGACACTCCCCTGCAATGCTTAAGGAGGTGAAAGTTCTAAAATTTAGCGAAGGGGTCTCTGGGAAAGCTATCAGGTTAAAACAGCCAGTCATTGTCTCCATCAGTGAATATCCATCCGCCCGGATAGCTCCTATTCTGAGAGAAGAGGGGGTTCAGACAGTGGTGGGCATACCTCTTATGGCTAAAGGAAAAGCGATCGGTGCGATTATCCTCTCGAGTCGATCTCCCCGCAAACTTAGCCCAAGAGAGGTCAATTCATTGGAGAGTATTGGAAATCAGATCGGCATCGCTCTTGAGAATACCAAACTCTTCTCTACCGTAGCCAAAGCCAAATCGGAATGGGAGACGACTTTCGATGCGGTGACAGACCTTATTACCATTCGGGACAAAGATTATCGAATCATTCGGGCCAATGTATCAGCATTTAAACGGTTTGGGTTGAGACCGGAAGAGATGATTGGGAAGAGATGCTTTGAGACTCTCCATCAAAGTAATAAACCCTGTGAGGGATGTTATGTTACGGAAGCTTTAAAGACAAAAAAACCTGCCTCGGGTGAAAGGGATAGTAAATATTTAAATGGCATATTCCAGTACTCTACATTTCCTGTCTATGATGAAGCAGGGGAAGTTGTCGCCGTGGTCGACCTGGCCAGGGAGATCACCGAAGAGAAACGATTAGAGATAGAAAGAGAAGTGGTTGGCAATGTCAACAAAATACTTGCCTCCAGCCTCGATATGAAACAGGTGATGCGAGCATTCCATGCTGAATTGAAGAGAGTATTGGATTGTGAAAGGACGACCGTTACACTTTTCGATGAAGAGGAAAAAGGGTTTCGATATTTTGCATTGGAAAAAGATTATGAGGCCAAAGAATTGGTTGAGGGTGTCATCTATCCTCAGAAAGGATCTCATTTTGAAACGGTGGCTGAAACAGGCTTGCCTGAAATTGTTATGAATCATGCAGAAACGGATTCCTGGATCGGACAAAGATTGCTAAAAGAGGGAATTCATTCTACTTTAATTTTCCCATTGGAATATAAAGGAAAGATCATTGGCACAGTGAACTTTGGCAGTAGAAAGACGAACCACTTTTCAAAAGCCCAGTTTAATATGTTACAACAAATTGCCTCTGGATTGGCCATTTTCATTCAAAATACCTTGCTTTTTGAAGAGATCAAGAAGTCCGAAGAAAAATACAGAACCGTGGTTGAGAGCGCCATCGATGGAGTCTGCGTGGTTGGAGGAGATTACCAGTTTAAATATGTCAATGAGAGATTGACAGAGATTCTTGGTTATAGCCAGGAGAAATTAATCGGGACGGATTTAAGAGATTTTCTGGTTGAAGAGAACAGGGCCTTGTTGACTGATCGGGAGGACCAGCGAGCGAGAGGGATAAAATTACCGCCTCACTTTGAATTCAATATGCTTCATAAAGATGGAGGGACCAGGAATGTGGAGGTCAGCACTAGCGCTATCAAAGATTCGAAAGGAGACGTGAACATCATTGTCTTCCTCCAAGACATCACGGATCGCAGGAAGGCGAAAGAGGCATTGCGTCAGAGTGAGGAAGAAACAAGGCGTTTGGCCCAAGAGAATGCGATCGTGGCCGAGATCGGGCGGATCATTAGCTCAACGTTAAACATCAATGAGGTGTACGAGCAATTCGGCGAGGAAGTACGTAAGGTCATCACATTCGATTGGATTGCGATTACCATTATCAATCACA
>CAZEKS010000182.1:0-5248 GCA_964512795.1 uncultured Syntrophaceae bacterium | reverse complement strand
TCTTTGGACTCAATCCAACCTTTTCTACCGAGACTCCATCCTCCTCCTGCAAATATAGATCTTTGAAGTAGGGGATAACACCGATGACGGGCAATTCCGTCTTTTTCTCAAGAAAATCCAGCCCCGGCTCTAATAATCGTATGTCCCCGCGAAACTTATTGATGATAAACCCCTTGATCCTCTTTTTCTCTCCCTTGCTCAAGAGTTCAAGGGTTCCGATGAGAGAGGCGAAGACCCCTCCTTTGTCAATATCGCCCACCAAAATAACAGGACAATCTGCAATCTCTGCCATTCCCATATTGACGATATCATTCTTCCTTAGATTGATCTCTGCAGGGCTCCCAGCACCTTCGATGACCATGAGCTCGTATCTTTCTTTCAGCCGATAAAAACTTTCTTTGACAGCCCTTAAGGCCCTTTTCTTATATTGGTGATACTGGGTGGCGGACATGTTTCTGTAAACTTTTCCATGGATGATGATCTGGGCGCCGATATCCGTGTTGGGCTTGATCAGGATTGGATTCATATCCACATGAGGCTCGATGCCCGCTGCCTCTGCTTGGACCACCTGGGCTCTTCCCATCTCCCCTCCTTCCCTGGTCACAAAGGAGTTTAAAGACATGTTCTGGGATTTGAAGGGAACAACATTGAAGCCATCCTTTTTAAAGATCCGACAGAGCCCGGCTACGATCAGACTTTTTCCAACATAAGAACCCGTCCCCTGGATCATCAGCGATTTCATCTTTTCTCTCCCCGCACTTCTGGATGAATCATTTCAGCCAATGCCTCCAACCCTTCGACTATCCTTGGGGTGGGGCGATCAACTAAATTTGAGTAGATGACATAGATCGTATTCATTTTCACAGCAGGGAGGTCTTTCCAAGACTGCCACATCTTAATCAGATTCAAATAATCCTTCTTGCTGTCCATGGAACTCACAATGATGATTTCAGGGGCCTTCGATAAGATGGTTTCGATATTATAGAGAGGGTAGTTCACCGACTCATTCTCTGATATGCTCTTCCCTCCTGCCAATCGGATGAGGTCATCAGCAAGCGTTTCTCTTCCCACTGTCATGATAGGAGCATATCCAATCTGAAAGAAGACCTTTGGCTTTGGGAGGGATTTAGTTCGTGTGGTGATCCCCTCTTTCTTTGAAATCATATTTAATAGAATTTTTTTTGATTTGTCCTCTTTTCCAACTATTACTCCAATCTGATGGATTGCTTTCATGACTCCATTGAAACTTTTTGGATGAATGAGATAGACAGGAAAACCAAGATCACTCAGTCTGTGGATAGTTTCCCACCGATTACCATCTCTGGTGGCAATGATCAGGTCCGGTTTTAATGAAACTATTTTTTCAATACTGGGATTGATAAACCCTCCGATCCTCGGTTTGTTGAAAACGGGTTCAGGATAGTCGCAAAAGTTTGTGACGGCTGCTATTTCCTCATTGAGGCCTAATGCGAAAAGGATTTCCGTAATGCTTGGGGCAAGGGATATAATACTCTTCGCTGGATAAGGAATTTTAACCTTCCTTCCCATTTCGTCGGTCAATAGGCGGTTTTTCCCTTCAACGGGAATATGAAGAAGGAGGCCGATCACCAAGGCTAATGGAAGCATTTTTTTAATCATTTTTTTTAGAAACACCTGCTTCAGCAAACGTTGCCATTTCGTCGAGGATCTTGAGGCTGGCCTCAACCAAAAATATCCCCAAGGCGGCACCGGTCCCTTCACCTAACCTCAGATCCAAATTTAGCAAGGGCTTCAGGCCGAGATATTCTAATAGGACCCGATGCCCTTGCTCAGCCGACTGATGGGAGGCGATGAGGTATGGCTTGACTTCAGGCGAAAGGGTTGTGGCGATCAAGGCGGCTGCGCCAGAGATGAAGCCATCAATGACCACTGGGATTCGGTATCTGGCTCCGGCCAAGATCACTCCCGCAATCCCTCCAATCTCAAATCCTCCAACCTTCGATAGGACATCGATCGCATCCTTTGGATCCGGTCGGTTGATGTCAAGGGCTTTTTCAATCATCTTCACTTTTCGCTCCCATCCGTCATCGTCGAGACCGGTGCCTCTCCCCGTCACTCTGATGACATCGGCACCCGTTATGGCAGCGGTGATGGCACTCGAGGGAGTGGTATTCCCGATTCCCATATCGCCCGTTCCCAATATATCCATACCTCTAGGTAATTCACCTTCCACCAACTCCATTCCGGCTTCGACGCAGTGGATGGCTTCTTCCCGACTCATGGCAGGCCCTCTGGTCATATTCTGAGTACCCCAGGCCACCTTCCTAATTTTCAGATCAGGATGTGGCTTCAGGGCTGAAGCGACTCCCAGATCGGCTACAACAACCCTCCCTCCGATATGTCGCGCCAAGACATTGATGCCCGCACCTTCCCGAAGGAAGTTATAGACCATTTGGGGAGTTACTTCAGAAGGATAAGCGCTCACCCCTTCCTTCGTGACCCCGTGATCACCGGCCAGTGTAAATATCACCTTATGGATGATTCGGGGCCTTGGATTTCCCTTTATCCCTGCCACCTGGATGGAAAGGGTCTCAAGTTGACCGAATGAGCCCCGGGGCTTCGTCAGGCTGTCCTGCCTGATTCTCGCCTCTTCCATGGCCTTTTTGTCCAAAGGTTTAATGCCAGCAATTGTTTGGTTAATTTTATCCATCCTTCTTTCTCTCAATTTTATAAATGGATTGATCCAAGAATGACCAAAAGGATGAGGCAAAGAAGTTCTGTTAATTCATTTGCGGCTCCTAAAATATCGCCTGTGACTCCCCCCAATTTCTTTATGAAGAAAAACCGATACCCCAGGCTGAAAAGACCAATTCCAAAGAAGAGCACAATCACCTTAACACCCATGAACAACAAAGTGATTCCAAAAGCCGAAAGCAAGGACCAGGCTGTCTCACGGTATCCAAGGTTTTCCGTGAAAGGTTTAGCTAACCCTCCATTCGGTCTGGCATAGGCAGATCGGCAGCAGACTAAAACCATAGATTGTCGTCCCATGACGGCCATCAAAATAAGAGAATAAGGAACGGATGAATCCGAAATCTGATCCAGAGCAAGGTACTTGCCTCCGATTAGCAAGATGAGGCTGATTACCCCAAAGGCACCGATTCGACTATCTCTCATCACCTCAAGAATCCTTTCCTTTGACCCGCCAGTAGCCAAACCATCCAGGGTATCAGCAAATCCATCCAAATGGAGACCTCTCGTCAAGAGAGCAAGAAGTCCCAGTATTAACCAGAGGGTGATGGACTTAGGCAGGAAAAGAGAAAAGAGATAATAACCCGCGGTCAGGAGGAGACCGACCACAAGGCCGACTAAAGGAAAGAAGGCCATCGAGCGGGCTAATTCCTTCTCCTCTGAGAGCCGAATTTGCCCAACAGGCAGAATGGTGAGAAATGAAAGGGCTCTAAGAAAGTTTTTCATCCTTCCCTTTCAAGAAGATTGGAATCCCTGACACCATTAAAATCACTGTATTTACCACTTCGGCAATCTTCTGATTGGCCATTCCGGATAGGTCTCTAAAACGGCGGCCCAACGGATCTACTGGCACAATTCCAAACCCTACCTCATTCGATACAAGGATGAGCGAGGTTTGTTTCTCCTTAATAGTGTCAATGAATCTACTTATCTCCTCCATGATCTCCGGGTCATCCTTCCGTCTCATCAGGAGATTGGAAAGCCAAAGGGTGATGCAGTCTAACAGGATTACATCCGCCTCGTCACCATATCGCGTGATTTTGTTGACAATCTCTATAGGCTCTTCAATCGTCTGCCACTCCTGACCTCTCATCTTTTTATGATGCTCTATGCGCTGAGCCATCTCTTCATCAAGGGCTTCGCATGTGGCGAGATATATTTTTTTTGAAAAATGTTGATTCGCATAGTCCAAAGCGAAGCGGCTTTTCCCGCTTCGACATCCTCCGGTGATCAAGATCATCTTCTTCCCCATTTTTCCTCCAAGGTGACGAGGGATCTTTTGAGATCCTCAATCGAAAAGACCTCGAGAGATACAATACCATGATAATCGTGAAGGTGGGTAAGAATCATCTCTAATGCCGATTCAGACAATTGATCGATTCCCAAATGGTCAATCCCTTTTTGAAAGCCATGCAGGTGGATGATCGAAGCTTTGGGGAGATATTTATTTAAATAGAGTTTGAGATCCTGCCCGTGGATCAGGATATGACCAATATCAAGGCAGATCGAGAAGCCGGATTCTTCAACAATGTCCTCAATCCATTCAAAGGGGTATCCGAGGGTCTCGATGGCCATGCGATTCAGTTCCACCCCATTTTGAGCCATCTCTTCCACACTTCTAAGGAGACGCCTCCGCCAGGTTTCAATATCGGATTCCTCTTGACCATGGCTATTTCTTAGATCGAAATGGAGGATGTAAACAGACGGGTTAAGACAAAGGGTTCTTTCGATTACCCTTCTTAAAACGGAAATCCCCTTAGACCTTACCTCCTCACTTTTGTCTCCAAGGAATATATCAATGGGAAGATGGACATTGAAACCCGTTTTACCATGAAGGGAGAAGTCCATCAAAGCCTTGATCTCCCGTTCATCGGGGAGATTATTTAGCCCCTCGCTTTCGAAAAGGACCAACTCCACCTCATCAAGAAGCGGGGCGAGAGTGGTTACATTTGGAAGGATATGATCCGGATAGATATAAGAGGTTGTCGCCAACTTAAATGGGAACATCCCTTTATAACATTTTATTAAGGATGGATATTTTTTCAAATTGTCCTCACCCATTAAAAACTCAGTTTTATTCCTCCGAAGAAGGAGATGCCAGGTGTCCCCAAACCCTTTGCTTCTTCATACTCTTTATTCAAAAGATTTTCAACACGACCAAATAATTGTAAATTCTTACTAATGTCGTAGGAGGCCGCCAGATTGATAAGGGTATATGGATCCAGTTTTACCCTTCTGGTGGGGGAAGTTGAAAAATCCTTATCATCCCTTTTCCCCACATAAATTACTCCGAGGGTTACGTTTCCTTTGTCGATAAAATGGTAATTGAGTTCAAAGCCGATCTTATTTCTGGGTCTTCTTATAAGAGCTTCACCAGTTGTTTCATCCTCGGTATCTGTATACGTATAATTGATCCGTAATGCTAAATCATCAACGGGTTTCGCCGATGCAAACAACTCGACCCCTTCGGTTTTGGCTTTAGCAATGTTGATATACCCTTGTCCGGACTCGAAATTGA
>CAZEKS010000181.1:0-5254 GCA_964512795.1 uncultured Syntrophaceae bacterium | reverse complement strand
CGGATGAAAGTCCGGGAGAGATCGTGCTTTATCAAGGGAGGAGTTATAAAGTTTATCGAGGAATGGGGTCCATTGAGGCCATGAAGGAGGGGAGCAAGGATCGGTACTTCCAGGAGGATGTCGAAAGCGAAACTAAGTTGGTTCCAGAAGGGATTGAAGGAAGGGTTCCTTACCGCGGAGCCCTCTCCTATGATATCCAACAACTCATCGGAGGGTTGAAAGCAGGGATGGGCTATCTGGGGGCGAAAAGTATCCAGGAATTACAACAGAAGGCAAAATTTATCCGGATTACGTCATCGGGATTAAAAGAGAGCCATGTCCATGATGTGATCATTACCAAAGAAGCCCCCAACTACCGTTTGGAATAAGCCCCGTTAGAAAGGGCAGGGGTTTTACCCTGGTTTATTGTCTCATCCCCATCATAAATGGCGGAGTTTTCTTATGGGGTGAGCCGGCTCTCATGAGAATGATTGTTTCATGAAAAAAGCCATTTTTATATTCATTGTTTTAATTCTTTCTCTCCTCTATTACATGGGGGTGCTTACGAGGGAGGAAACGCTTCCGTTCTCTAAAGAATTCTTTTCTGTGGAAAGCCCTGCTTCTACTGATCGAGCATGGGATCTCAAAAAAAGCGCCTCTCTGAGCCGGCAAGAGCTGGATCAACTCTACCAATTGAAATTGGATAAAGGAATTCGAAACGTTCCGACCCTCTCTTTCCTGCTCATACGACAATCCGAGCAAGCGAGAGAGAAAGGGGATGCTGACCGAGCCATCCAGATGGCGCTCTATTCTATAACATTTTTGCCCGATCTGCCCCAGCCTTATTTTGAATTGGCACGAGCCCTTTGGCATCAAAACTTCTTTCAACTCCATAAAATCCTTCCTGAGGTGTTAAAAGGAGCGGCCGTACAATTTCAATATTACCCCAGTTCCCTTAAGCTTCTTTATAATGTGTTCTATATTCTCTCCAATGCCATCCTCATGACGTTTATTATTTTCAGCATCGTTGTCATGGTCAAACATTTGCCTCTCTATTTCTACGATATTCGGAAAAATGTGACCCATGAGACTTCAGGGCTTCTCATCAACAGCCTCAAGATTTTCATTTTCTTCATCCCCTTCTTCCTCCGTTTGGATATGCTCTGGGCTCTTTTCTTTTGGTCCGTTTTATTATGGGGTTATGTAACGAAAAGAGATAAACAATTTATTTTCATCTTTCTTATCGTTTTAGTTTACTTTCCCTTTTTCCTTCGTTCTTTCTCTTCCTTTTTAGATGCGGGTTCTTCGGATATCATTTTGGAAATGAATCAGACGAATCATGAAGACTGGGGAAAGGCCTCAGAAGAAAAATTGCGGAACTGGTTGGTGACCCATCCCAATGACCCAGAAGTTCTTTTCTCCCTCGGATTGGCAGAAAAGAGGCAAGGACGTTATCCTGAGGCCGAAGAATTTTATCGGAAGTCGATTCAATTGGATCCTAAATTCAGCGAAGCCTTCTCCAATTTGGGGAATGTCTATCTGGTCCAAAAGCAGACCGCCTTAGCCATCAGTTCTTATCAACAGGCCATTGATTTGAATCCCAGCAAAGGAGCTTATTATTACAACCTTCACCGGGCCTATTCTCAAGAGTCCTTCCTTTCCGGGAAAGTCGATCGGGCCTTACAAAGAGCACAACAATTAGACCCTCAGCTCGTAAGATATTATATGACGATCGACGCTCCCCATCCCAATCGATTGGTGATCGACGAGGCCCTAACCGACCAAAGGCTCTGGAAGAGATTTATGGATCAGTTCATCGGGAAAGAAGGATTCTTGTTTCGTTTATTTAAGGCCTGGTTTGAAAGAATTCCATCGAGAGTTCCCTTGTTGACGCCCATCTTATTTTTAGGGTTCTTGATAGGCATGGCCAGGTATTGTCGGGCAAAACGATTTTTAACCCGATGCCCTATGTGTGGTAGTCCAACCTACCGGTTTTACTTAGGACCTTCCGATCAGGAATTTATTTGTTTCAATTGTTACCGTATTTTCATCCAGAAGGAAAAGCTCCACCCTAAAATTGTCGAAAAGAAATCTTTTCAAGTTCGCCAATTTCAAAAGCAGGATCATTTGATCAGCAGATATCTTTCCTTCTTTCTCGTCGGATTTGGTTACCTATGGAGGGAGCAAGTCCTCAGGGGGCTCTTTTTCCTTTTTATCTTTTTTATTTTCATTTTAAGGTTTGTCTATTGGGATGGAGTGATTCCTTTCCCCCTCCCTCAGCTGTCTTTCACTGTCTGGAAATGGATTTTCTGGGGAGGACTTTTCGCCATTTTCTATTTCTTTTCCATACGACAACTCTACCGGTTTAAGTCGAAATTCGAAACGGGAAGTGAACGATCCAGAGGCCCTACGAAGACTTTTTCCGCTAATAAAGAACCCTTAAGATGAAGAGGGTCCTGTTTCGTGATCGAATGAAAACGAGAAGGGGGAGGCTATGGCCCTGCAGGGAACCTTAAAAGATTTCAGCATTACCGAGATCATTCAGCTGATCGGTCAACAGCTCAAAACGGGCATCCTAAGAATTCGTCGAGGGAAAGATCTTGTGGAGATCCATTTTGTGGATGGGATGATTGTTCACATCTATTCGAATTATCGCGGAAAGAAGGACCTTATCGGTGAGATATTGGTGAAGGCCGAATTGATCACCGACGAACAGTTAGAGCGGGTTTTAAAGATTCAGAAAGACACACTCAAATACTTAGGGGAGATTCTGGTGGAACTCCAACTCCTGACCAAGGACGATGTGCTCAAGGTGATTTCAACACAGATCTATGAAACGATTTACGACCTTTTTTGGTGGGAGGATGGTCAATTCAACTTTGATATAAAGTTGGTGGAAAGTTATAAGAAAATCCCCTTTGCCCTGAGCACGGAGCAGGTGTTATTGAATATCCTGCGGATGGTGGATGAGTGGTCGGAGATTGAAAAAAAGATTTTTTCCCCCCACCTGGTATTTAAAAAGGTTCTTGGACTTGAAGAAAAATCTTTCAGTGGACTCCCTTCTCAGAGCTACTTAAAAGAGAAGCTGACCACTGAACAGGAATTGATTTACGGTTTAGTGGATGGGGTGAAAACCGTTCAGGACATTATAGATCGTAGCCTCCTCGGAAAATTCAATGCCAGTGAAATTTTGCTAAACCTCTCCGAAATGGGGCTGATCGAAACGGCTGGGGTCCGAACTCCCAGTCTCATCAAGAAGGTAAGCATGGTCAATTTCAGAGCAGCGTTGACCGTTGCCTACTACGGTGCCTTTATCGTTTTTATCCTTCTTCTTCTCATCTATGTTAAACCTGTTTTTTTACATCATTTATGGGATTCAAAGATAGAACGAGTGAATATTGAGATCCCCATACATTTGCTCCATAAGACACAACTCGATCGAATTAAAAATGCCTTGGAAATCTATTATTTAGAGAAGGGACAATATCCTTCCCGCCTTGAAGAATTGATTTCTGTAAAACTTTTAAAGAGAAATGACCTTTTTTACCGCAAGGGGGTCTCCTATCAATACGAATTAAAGGACGGAAAATATTTTTTAAAGCACTGAGAATATACCCATTTCCTTTATCTTCTTCCCCGGCATTTTCTGATCTGGATATAGAAAAATGAAAAGGCAGGCTCTTTTCGATAAGATTCTCATCCTCGATTTCGGTTCCCAGTATACCCAACTGATTGCCAGAAGGGTGAGGGAATGTCAGATTTATAGTGAAATTCATCCCTACGACATTCCTATGAACAGAGTGAAATCCTTATCCCCCAAGGGAATCATCTTATCTGGAGGGCCAGCCAGTGTCTATGAGAAGAACGCCCCCCTCTGTGATCCCGCCGTTTTCAGGATGGGCATCCCCATTTTAGGCATTTGTTATGGCATGCAATTGATCGCACAATTATTGGGAGGGGAGGTTACCCATTCAGAAAAAAGGGAATATGGAAAAGCCAAATTGACTTTGAACCGGGAGGGAAAGCTGTTCAAAGGGTTGGGAAGAACGGGAGGTCAACTGGTGGTGTGGATGAGCCACGGGGATCACGTCAAGACATTGCCTCCAGGATTTCATGGCATCGCCCATTCGAAGAATACCCCTTTTGCAGCGATTGAAGAGTCTCAAAAAAGAATTTATGGGCTCCAGTTCCATCCAGAGGTGGTTCATACCAAGAGGGGATTTGATCTCATCAAAAATTTTCTTTTTCCTATCTGTGGATGTTCCAAACTTTGGACGATGGAGTCTTTTTTAGAACAGACCCGCCATGACCTGAAAAAAAGAATCGGGAAGGGGAAAGTCATCTGTGCGTTAAGCGGTGGGGTTGATTCCACGGTGGTGGCCCTTCTTCTCCACAGAGCGATCGGCGATCGCCTGCAATGTGTCTTTGTGAACAACGGTCTATTGAGAAAAAATGAAGCTTCGCAAGTAGTGAATTTATTTCGTTTTCATTTTAAAATACCATTAACCTATGTCAATGCGGAAAACTCCTTTTTAAAAAAATTGGATGGGGTGATCGATCCAGAAGATAAAAGGAAAAGGATTGGAAGGGAATTTATTTCCATCTTCGAAAAGGAAGCCCGAAGAATTGGAAGGGTTGAATACTTAGCCCAAGGAACCCTGTATCCTGATGTGATCGAAAGCGTTTCCTCAAAAGGCCCCTCGGCTACAATCAAGAGCCACCACAATGTGGGAGGATTACCCGAGAAGATGAAACTAAAGCTTGTGGAGCCCCTTCGAGAATTATTTAAAGATGAAGTGAGACAATTAGGGAAGGTATTAGGGTTGCCCGATGGAATTGTTAAACGCCAACCTTTTCCGGGACCAGGCCTTGCCATCCGGATTATCGGGGAAGTGAACAAAGAGAGGTTAGAAATCTTAAGAGCAGCCGATGAGATTGTCATGAAAGAGGTGGAGAAAGACCATTTTCTAGATCGGGTTTGGCAATCTTTTGCCATCTTGCTTCCCGTGAAGACCGTGGGCGTGATGGGGGACGAAAGGACATATGAGAATGTGATTGCGTTGAGGGTGGTGGGGAGTCAGGACGGCATGACGGCGGATTGGGTCAAACTGCCCTATAAGATCTTAGAACATCTTTCCAATCGGATTATTAATGAGGTGAAAGGTGTCAACCGGGTTGTCTATGATATTAGTTCCAAGCCCCCCAGCACGATCGAATGGGAATAAGTAAACCCCGTTAGAAATTCCAGCGGGGCATTAAACCCCGCCGGAATTAT
>CAZEKS010000180.1:0-5312 GCA_964512795.1 uncultured Syntrophaceae bacterium | reverse complement strand
CCTGTTGCTCCAATTCTTACTGCCTCTAACCCTGTCCTCCAGAGATTCGATCCCCCAATGCCAGCCGCCGCGTAGACAGCCATGGCCACCGGTGGAGTGATGGCGGAGATGATAGCAAAATAGAAGACAAAAAGGTGAGCAGCAATCAATGGAACTCCCAATTTAATGAGGGCTGGGATGAGCAGAGCAGCCTGGACGATATAGGCTGCTGTGGTGGGTAATCCCATTCCCAAAACAATCCCTGCAAACATGGTGAAGATCAGAGCCGGGATGAGAGAATCTCCGGCAATGACAAGAATCAAACTTGTAAACTTAAGCCCTAATCCAGTCAGATTGATGACTCCGATGATGATCCCTGCACAGGCACAGGCCGCTGCCACTGGGAGCATATTCTTTGCGCCGAATTCGAGGGCCTTCAAAATCTTTATGACGCCCATGCGAGTCTCTGCCCTCAGTAAAGCGATCAAGACAACAGAGAGGGTGGCATAGATACAAGCATACATTGGCGTGTAACCGGCTATCATGAAATAGACAATCACGATCAATGGAAAAAAGAGATGTCCCCTGGCCAACATCACCAATTGAAATCGGGGTCTCTCCTCTTTGGGAACTCCCAGGAGGCCTGTCCTGCTGGCTTCAAAGTGAATCGCCATAAAGAGAGCAAAATAGTAAAGAAGTGCCGGAATGGCAGCATGAATACAGATCTGAATATATGGAATCCCTGTATATTCTGCCATGACAAAGGCGGCCGCACCCATGACCGGAGGCATGATCTGCCCACCCGTAGAGGCCGTGGCTTCAACTGCAGCTGCAAAATCAGGTTTGAAGCCCGTCCGTTTCATCAAAGGGATGGTCAACCAACCGTCGACCATCACATTGGCCACCGCGCTTCCTGATATCGTTCCGAAAAGAGCCGATGAGACGCAGGAGATCTTTCCCGGTCCTCCTTTTGCTCCACCGACCAATGAATTCGAGAAATCCATAAAGAACTGCCCTGTCCCCGACTCCTCTAAAAAAGCACCGAAGATGACAAAAAGGATGACATACGTGGCGGAAACTCCTAAGGGAATGCCAAAGATTCCCTCCGTCGTTAGGTAAAGCTGATCGATGATGGTTTCGAGAGGAAAACCCGTATGGCGCACTAGACCAGGCAGGTATTTACCGAAGATGGCATAAAGAAGAAAGCAAGCCGCCGTAATCGGTAGGGCCCATCCAATCACCCTCCTCGAAGCTTCCAAGAGGATGAGAGAAAGGATCACCCCCATCACGAAATCCCAAAGGGTCAGTGATTGGACATAAGAATACCGTGTCACGACATATTCGTAATTGAGAAAGATGTGCCCGAGGGATGCCAGGGTTAAAAGGATGAGCGCCAAATCTAACAACAATTTTGTTTTGTCTTGCTTGGATCTACCCGTAATACTCACCAAGAAGATTAGGAGAAGGGTGAAGAGGAGGTGGATGGAGCGATGCATCATCGCTTCCGGGGCACCGAAGCTCGCGGCATAGATGTGATAGGCAGACATCATAACAGCAAGGGCAACGACGACTTTCCTCAGCGCGCCAATAACTCCCACAACCTATTCTACCTTTCTGAATAAAGAAGAAGGAATTCTCTCGAGACCTGCCTCATTTAAGGCAGGCCTCGAGAGCAAAACGTCACGAAGGCCTATTTGATCGCACCCACTTCTTTGTAATATTTCAGTGCCCCCGGGTGGAAGGGGACACCGATATCAAGCGCGAGGTCTTTTGCCGTTACCCCTTTCATATCTTTCACCACATCAGCCAGCCGACCCACATTTTCTGAAAGGACCTTGGTGATCTTGTATACCAACTCATTAGGAAGTTTGGCACTGATCACAAGATGGGTGAAGTAACCGACACCGGGAACATCGTAGTTCACACCCGGGTAAGTTCCTGCCGGGATGACCCTCTTGAGGTAGCCGGCATTCATCTTTTGGAACTCCCTAATCTTTTCATCGGGCAGAGAGAGAAGCCTGATTTTCCTGGAAGTCCCTAAGTCTAAGATTGAAGAACCAGGGATGGTCGTTCCGAGAATGAAGGCATCGGCATGACCGTCCTTCATCAAATTGACAGAGTCGGAATATTGAACATGGTCCACTTTTCTCATATCCTTATAGGAGAGACCGTAGAGCTGGAGAACCTGCTGAGCCAACAATTCCCCCGTGTGCCCTTTCGGCCCCGGGCAGATAGCCTTCCCTTTTAGGTCAGCGACGGATTTGATCGGTGAATCCTCTAAGACGACCATTTGAAAATATTGAGGATAGAGATTGGCCAGCTGCATGACATTCTTTGTAGGTGCCTTGAAGGGGGCCCTTCCTGCCACCCCATCCACACTGGAGGAGGAGTTTCCAAAACCGATATCCGCTTTCCCCTCTTGGACTCCCATCACATTGGCAATGCCGCCACCTGGTGAAACGGAAACATTCGTTCCCGGAATCGACTTCTGAATCAATTCTGCAATCGCCCCGCCCAAAGGAATCCATGACCCTCCTGTTGGACCCGTCATCATCTTCAAATCAATTTTTTCCTGACTAAAAGCCAAAACTGGAAGCATCAAACAGATCACAAAAATGGCTAGAAATTTCATATCACTACCTCCTTCCTTTCTTATGCTCGCTTTGTGAATATGTTTTTTGTCATTCTGGACTAGGTTCAGAATCTTACAAAGATAAAGAGACCCTGAAACAAATTCAGGGTGACACTTGAGGCTTGGATTGAATTACCACCATCTCGAACGGTTTGTCAAGAAATTGGAATGCTAAAACGTTCTCCCCTCCCTTTCATCGATCACCAACGGTCCTTCTTCCAGTTTCTCTACAACTCCGATCTTATCAAAGGCCACAAGTGTCTCCTGCTTCAATCTTTTTGACAACTCCTCTATTTTATCCCTCGACATCTCACCTCCCTCCACGGTGATTTCTAAACGGTCCACTCCCTTTATCGAACGAACCTCGATGCGATATCTGTCTCTACATTCTGGAAACTCCCGCAGAATGTTGCCGACCTGGGAGGGCCAAAATTTGACTCCCTTAATTTTTAGCATCTCATCCGTACGACCGATAATGCCTTTAGGCAGAGTCATTTCTCTTCCGCATTTGCACTTCCCTTTGATCATATAAGTCAGATCACCCGTGCGATAACGAAGCAAAGGGGAGGCTTCCTTATACAGGTGAGTGATGACAAGTTCTCCCTTCTCCCCGTAGGGAACATTTTCACCCGTTGATGGATCGATCACCTCCGAATAGATTAAATCATCCATAACGTGAAGCCCTCTCTCAAACTGGCAACTACGAGCAACAGGCATACATAAAGCCATGCTGTAGGAGTCGATAATGGTGATATCTCTCCCAAAAGCATTTCGCACCCTTTGGGGATATCCTTCCACTGAGGTAAAAGGCTCTCCTCCCACAAATAGAATCCTTACGCTGGGAATTCCTCCCTCAGCCAATTTTATGGCAAAGGTGGGATTGGTAATCAAGACCGAGACCTCATATTTGTTAATCAAATGGATCGCTCTTTCTGACTCACCCGGACCAAGCGGAATCACCTTGGTCCCATAATATTCAAGCTGGCTCTGATAAAAGAGGCCCGCAATGAAAAGATGATATCCGTAGGTGACAGCACAGATGTCTTCCTTTTTCACTCCTGCTGCTTCCAAAGTCCGCGCACAGACTTCATGCATCTTCTTAAGGTCCTTCTCTGTCTGATAGACCGGATAGAGTTCCTGCCCAGACGGAGAGAAATTCACCCGGGTGATGTCATTCGTGTATAAAGAGCAATCCGACGGCTTCTTTCTTAACTCTTCCAAGATTTCCGAACTTGAAGTGAAAGGGATCTTTCTGAAATCCTCAAGAGTTCTGATCTGGGAAGGCGTGATCCGAGCCTGATCCAGTTTGTTTTTATAGAAATTGAGTCGATACAGTTTTTCGACTTGTTTTCCTAATATCTTCATCCTTTCATCCATACTTTGTGGTCTTTCTGATTCCCAACTTTGTCCTTACAGTTATATGAGACCAAGCAGACTCGCGGAAGGTCCAATCCGGTGCGTTCGGGGATCGCACCCTACAAAAACAAAATAGAACGATGTAGGGCCCGTTCCCCGAACGGGCCTAAGTTTATGAATTTACCCTTGCGTAGCACACTCATAAATCTTACTGGCCAACAATTCTGCTGGGACCTTGGCGAAATTAAAATTGGGTCTATTCAATATCTCCGCGATCTTGGCCTCAAACAGTTTCTCATCTATCGCTTGACCTTTCAGAGCCTTTTCTATTTCATGAATGGGTGAAGTCGGTCTCAAGGGGCTCGCATGGATTGCCCCCGAAATCAGAAGATCCCATAGCTTGTTTTCCTTGACGAGGGTGACGATCCGAACCAATGGCCCTTCGGGAACCTTGAATTGAATCATCCTCCTCACTACATCCGAAGGAATCTCTCCAAACCTGCGTTCTGACCTCTCCATGAAAAATTCCTCTGAAGTATACTCCCTTTCCATCTCTTGATAATAGCCCTTCTCTTTCTCTGTCAGTTCTCCCGGATCCAATTTGACCTCGAATGTTTTTTCAATCTGACGGATGTAAAGTTTTCTGACCTCGCTTAGATCGATGGGTCTGCCGACAACCTTTTCCAGATAGGTAATTCTCTCTTGAATGCTACTGGCTTGCTTGTCCTCAAATTTCTGCGCAGGTGGAGTAATGGCGGAAGCGATGAGCTCCACATCCGGCATTTTCACTTGAATTCCGGAGCCCATCTGAATGGCTTTCTCCTCATAGAAGCATGACGAGGGACCGATCTTCCTCCAAATCCCATCTCCACATTTAAGCTCCACATCATTTAATGGTCTGAAACGGCATTCGACATTAAAAAATTCTGAAATTCCAGAGGCGATTCCAGTGAGCGTCTTTTCGAACATCTTTTCTGCATTGAGTGGAACCTTCGGGTTATCCCTTGCAAGGTGGAGGAAGGTAAAGATGTACCCTGTGTCCCCAAAGATGGGACCTCCGCTGGCAATCGTCCGAAAGACAGTGATCTTTCTTTCTCTGCAAAAATGGAGATCGATGTCCTTCTCCGGGTCATTAAAAAATGTCGTGATCATACTCGGTCTGGGGAAGGTACAAAAACTAACCGTATCGGGAACGATCCCCTCGCTTCTGGCCCTCATCAGAACCGGCCGGTAGATGGCTGTCTCCGCATACGTCAACCAGTTAATTTCTAAAAATCTCCACTGTTCCAGAGAAGGACCTTAACGTCTATTTTTCCCTTTTTTATACCATCAGGCTTTTTTATTC
>CAZEKS010000179.1:0-5329 GCA_964512795.1 uncultured Syntrophaceae bacterium | reverse complement strand
TTATATCGGAGCACCCTCTCACTAATGCCAAGGCTCTCAGCGGCCTTTGTCTGAACTCCCTGATGTTGATGGAGGGCCTTGAGGATGGAGTCTCTTTCAATCTCCTCCAAAGATTCGGGGAGACTCTTTTCTTTTTTAGAAGATTCCCATAGCTTCTCAGATTTTTCCTCTTTGAGGTGAAAAGGGAGGTCTTGGGTCGTGATCATTTCTCCCCGGCAAAGGACGACTGCCCGTTCAACGAGGTTCTCTAATTCTCTGACATTTCCGGGATAAGGGTAACGAAGGAGCAGGGTTCTTGCCTCTTGAGAGATATCAGAAATTGATTTTTGATTCTCCTTCGAGTATTTTTTTAAAAAATGGTCGATCAAAAGAGAAATGTCCTCTCTCCTCTCTCTCAAGGAAGGAAGGGTGATCGAGATCACATTGAGTCGATAGTATAGATCCTCTCTAAAAAGACCTTTCTTAATCGCCTCCTCAAGGTTTCGATGGGTGGCGGTGATCACCCTCACATCGGTCTTGAAGCTGAGATTTGACCCTAACCGCTGGAATTCTTTGTCCTGTAAGATTCTAAGAAGTTTCACTTGGGTGCCTGGTGAGAGATCTCCAATCTCATCAAGAAAGATGGAGCCGCCGTCTGCCTCTTCGAATCGGCCTATCATTTTCTGGGTAGCCCCTGTAAAAGCTCCTTTCTCATGACCGAAGAGTTCACTCTCAAGGAGGGTTTCGGGGATCGCGGCACAACTCACCTTCACCCAGGGTTTTCCGGAGCGAGGACTCGCATAGTGAATGGCATTCGCGATCAGTTCTTTTCCTGTTCCACTCTCCCCACGGATGAGGATAGTGGTCTGGCTGGGTGCTACCCGGGCCACCAGTCCCATGACCTCCTCCATCTTTGGACTCCCGTAGACAATATGGGTAAACGTATAGCGCTCCTGAAGCTGGGTTTTCAGTTCTTTATTCTCTCTGATGAGGTTGGACCTCTCGATCACTTTTTGAAGCATCAGGAGGAGTTCATCCAAATCGATGGGTTTGGTGAGATAGTCCAGCGCTCCTTCTTTCATCGAGGCCACGGCTGTTTCCACTGTTCCGTAGGCTGTCATCATGACGACAGGGAGGTCCGGATAGAGTTTTCGAATTTCCCGGAGAGTTTGCAGGCCATCGAGTTCAGGCATTTTATAGTCGACCAAGACGATATCGAAAAAATCTCCTTGAAGTCTCTGAAGAACTTCCCTGCCATTCGCTACGGCCTCAACAGAGAAGCCTTCCTTTTTAAGGAATCCCTCCAAAAGGTCCCTTTGAGTTTTTTCGTCCTCAGCAACCAGTAACTTGGCTTTTTCCATCCTGTTCCTTATGACATATCTCCCCCTCTCCCTTGATGCCTGCCTGCCGGTAGGCAGGGGAGAGGGTTGGCCCTGAACCATGTTAGGTTCAGGACAGTCATGCACCCTATGTGGTGCATGGGGTGAGGGTGATCTGTTTTTCCCCCTCCCCTTCATCCCTTCCCCTGCCTTCGCCGACCTGCTCGCCGAACAAGTTCTTTGGCAGGCGAGAGCGGCTTCGCGCAGGCAGGCGCCAGGGGAGGGGATATTTTCTAATTCATTAAACAGGTAATCTCACTGTTACTTTTGTTCCTGACCCCACTCGACTTTCTATTTTCAATTGGCCACCATGGGCTTCAATAATTCGATGAGCAATGGGAAGCCCCAGTCCCACCCCTTTCTCTTTCGTCGTATAGTAATAATTGAAAATCTTCTCCATCTGCTCTGACGGAATTCCAGAACCAGAATCCGAGATCATTACTTCCACACCCTCTTTCAAGAATTTGGTTTCAATACGAAGGGTCCCTCCCTGCCTCATCGCCTGTATTCCATTCTTCATAATATTGATCAAGGCCTGTGTCAACCTTTCAGGATCCATTTTGATAACAGGGAGTTCTGCCGAAATTTCTGTTTGAAGAGTGATTCCCAGAGAGGAAACCTCTTCCTGAAAGAGGGTGATCAGATTTTTCAGAAGATCTTGGAGGGAAGATTTCCTCAGATTGAGTTGAAATGGTCTGGAGAGGGTCAGAAACTGTTCGATGATTTCATTCACCCTTCTGATTTCTTTAAGAATCAACTCCATAAAAGAGATATATTCTTCCTTCTGGGACTCATTTTGAGGGAGAAATTCTCTCTTGAGTCTCTGAAGACCCATGCCTATGGCATTGAGAGGATTTCTAATCTCATGGGCGACGCCCGCAGCTAAATGGCCGAGTGACGACAGTCTCTCCGCCAATTGGATCCGGTCCTCCATGCCTTTCATTTTTCTGAGGTGGCGGTTCTGGTTCACCCCTATGAGAGTGATTGCTGAAATTCCCAAGACGAGGAAAAAGAAGACCGAGAGGGCGACATTCTTTTTGATCTGGCTGAGCACAGGGTGGATTTCCTTCGGGGAGTATCCAATTCGGATTAGTCCCATGGTTTTCCCCTTCAGAGAGAAAGATTTTACCACCTCAAAGATTTCCTCTCCCTGGGTGGGCCGATAGTGGCGAGAGAGAACCCGGTTGCCTTGGAGAGAACTTTTTAAAAACCGGTCTTCTTCTCTCCTCCCAATCAAGGTTGGGTCAGTATGGGCAATGGTGTTGAGAGAAGCATCCTGAACAGAGATATAGAGGATACCCTCTCTGAGACCGATATCGGAGATCGACCTTTGAATGGCAAATTGCAGGAGAAGCCTTTTCATCTGCTCCCCATTGAGGTAGAGAGCGATGATTTCTGGATTCACCCTCCTCCAGATGGCAATCGAAAACAGTTGGTCTTCGGCAAGGGGTTTTCCAAAGAGGTCAATAGCGACTGGACGTTTCTTCTCGATCAGTTCTCGGATAAGAATTTTTTTTTCGGGTGAAGTCAATGGGGATGGCCAACTTTTGAGGCGATTTCCCTTGGAGTCATAGATCTCGATCGAAGTGATGCGGTATTGGTCAATGAGGGATTGGAGGTCGGAAGGATTCAGAGGTTTTTCTCTCTCGAGTTGATCCACCCGATGGATGGCCTCCAGAAGGTATTCGGCAATCGACCCCTCCAGGTCGAAAAAGAGCCCTGGAACAGGAGGATGGAGGAATTGCTTCCCGGTGACATCTTCCATCCACTGGAGGGGGGTAAGGGTTTCCTGGATATTCTTCTCAAAGTATTGAATGAGAACGATTGCTTCTCTTTCCAACAAGAGATAAAATCCATTTTTGGTGCGATTGATCTCCAAAAGCCCGTTGATGATGAGGATGATGAGGATGATCACGGAGAAGATTCCCAGATAGATAGGTGAGAAACTTCTTTTTATCTTATTCTCATTCTTGACCAAAATATACCCGTCCTAATTTCCCTCTAGGTTACTCCGGTGGAGGAAAGGCTTTTCTTTGATGCATCGGTCCCATTCCATGCATCCTCTGTCGAAAAGAGGGGAATTCCTGTTCTGGGGACCAATTCTTTAATTGTTCCGGAGTGAGGAGATTTCTCACCTTGATCAGATATTCAATGGCCTTCTCTTCCTGTTTCGATTGGAGTTCGACGATTCCCAGATATTTGACACGAATGGACTCTGTGGTTGTGGTGGGATTGATAAGAAGTTCCCGGAGCTCAAAATTTTTTGTTAAAAGTTGGAGTCGGAGAGTTTGGGCTTCCCGGAAGTAAGCCAGTTGAATTTGATCAAAGCTTTTTCTCTGTTCCTGGGAAAGGTTAAGTTCCGATGCTCCCCAGCATGGATTCTCCCCTCTCCACTTTTTCATTCCCATTCCTGGAGGTTGTGGAAAGGAGGGAGAGACAGCGACGATAAAAAGAAAACAAAAAATGAGTAGTTGTATTTTAAGCTTCATAGTCCTTCATCAGTACCCCAATTCTATGGTATCGAAATTTCATTTCCTTTTCATTTATTTTAAAACATATCGGAATGGTTTGAAAAAGTCAAAAATAAAAGGGGAAGGACAAAACCTTCCCCTTTTATCGAGGTATTTTCAAAGACCATGATTAATAACATCCAAAACCAGGACCCATGCCACCGCGGTCCATTTTGTAACCATGACCCATCCTGTGGCCACGACCCAATCCAGGCCCCATTCCCCAAGCTGATCCGAATTGGGCAAGCTGCTCGGGGGTCAGGACATTGCGAGCTTCAAGCTTGAGCTGGACAGCCTTATCTCTCATCTGATCCTGAAGGCTTCTGAATTCTTTTTCCTTTTCCAGAATGGCCTTAGGGTCAGCCTTGGGATTCGTCCATAGGGATTGGAGTTCAAGCCTTTTGGTGAGCATCGTTCCCCTCAGTTGGGCCGTCTCATCATTAAACTTCTGGCGCAATTCTTGGAATTTGGTCTGCTGCTCGGGAGTCAAGGAAGACCATTTCTCCTGCCCCCAACCTTGTCTATGTCCAGGACCGAACCCCGGCCCTTGAGCATAAGCATAGGCCACACCTAGAACCATGAGTGCCACCAACCCTAATACAACGATTGTTTTCTTCATCTTTTTCATCTTCTTTCACCTCCCTCCTTTTTAATTGAATCATTGATTTACTTAAAAGCAAGGACTGTGCCAACCTATTTTTTAAAAATCAGATGATATTCTTTATTGTTTTTAGAATGATGATTCATTAAAATTATCAAAGGGTTTACCCTCTTTTGACACTTGAATAAATTTAGATCTTATAATAATTGATTTTTAAAGACTCAGCTTCAAATAGGAAAGACTTGTCGATAGTTATTGAGAGAAGTAATCCTTCCTTTCGGTATTATCAATTCAAGGCAATAGATCCACTCTTTCTCAACCGAGGGAATTCAACAAGTTATGGATATGCATTCTAATTACGGGGGTGTTATCTTTAGGCAGTATCCAGTTTCGACAATTTTGGCGATTGATTCGACAAGAATTTCCTTTTTTGAGGTTGTTATTTCTTAGAGGCTCCTCGGGCCTTTGTGTGGGTGGCATCCCACGCCTGTAACCCCCCTCTATTCCCCCCTTAAGTTAAGGGGGGACGAAGGGGGGTTAGATGGAAGAGGAATCATGAAATTTCCTCTTGAAGAATAGTAAGATAATAAGGTAGAAGAAAGTGATGGGAGCAAGAATAAAGGGGGACACGATCATGGCTGAGAATGTGAAGAGAGCCTTGGAATACAAAGCAAAACATAAATGTCTTGTTTGCGAGACGAAGGATGAAACCGAGATTGCCAATCAAGAGTTGTTAGAGTTAAAATGTGATGTTCTGGTTCCTGCTGCGATAGGAAATCAGATCATAGAGAAAAATGCTCCTCGAATCAAAGCGAAGATTATCGCCAAAGAAGCAAACGGGGCGACTACCCCAGACCGTT
>CAZEKS010000178.1:0-5338 GCA_964512795.1 uncultured Syntrophaceae bacterium | reverse complement strand
GGTGCGATCGACCTGAACCAGCCCCTTCCGGATAATATCTGGATGTGGTATCGGCCCGTTGAAAAGTCCCCTGACGAACCTTCTTTTATCACCTTGGAGTTCGAAAAGGGAATTCCCACCAAATTGAATGATGAACGGAAGCCCCTTGGAGAAATCATCCCGGCCCTCAACGCCATTGGCGGCATGCATTCCATCGGCAAGATTGACATGTTTGAGGATGGGATCATGGATCTGAAGAGCCGCGAGATCTATGAGGCCCCAGGCGCTACGATCATCCTTAAACTCCATCGGGACCTGGAGCAGTTCTGCCTCACCAAGGACGAGATTCAGTTCAAGAAAGGGATCGATCAGAAGTGGGCCTACCTGATCTACCATGGGATGGCTTACCATCCATTGCGATACGATCTGGATGCCTTCATCGAGACATCTCAGAAGGTGGTCAACGGCAAATATAAGATCAAACTCTTTAAGGGGAACATCGAGATCGTCAATCGAGAATCGAAGACGAGTCTCTTTTCACCGGAGATCCGTTCCATTAAAACCACTGGTTTTGATCAGAGACGCTGCGCGGATGCGGCTTTCGTTCACGGACTTCCCTTTGAAATCTTAGCCAAACGGAAGACGAAATAGATGTTACGAGTTATCTTGTTTTTCTGTGGAGTAATTGTTTGCTGTGTTAATGCATTTCTGGGATAAGCACCAAATTTCAAGCCCTAAGAGAATGTACCCCAAAACCTCCCCTCCCTTGGCGGGAGGGGATAAAGGGGAGGGGGAAATAATCTCCATATCACCCCCACCCCATGCACCATGTAAGGTGCATGGCTGTCCTGAACCTAACATGGTTCAGGGCTTACCCTCCCTTGTCAAGGAGGAGGGGGTGCTATTATTTTCATCGCTCACGGGTGACATAGGCGTCATGAAAGATTAGTTGGTAAATGACTTAATTGCCAAGTGACCAAGAAGGTTTGTGATTTAAAATTTGTGAATTGGCGAGTGTTCATTATAAAACTCTTGCTTAGTCCTATTTATGCAATATTCGGGGGCTGGAATGAAGATAGATAAGCTATGGGGTGGGCGGTTTGAAGAACTCCCCTCCAAGGAGATGGTTGATTTTCTTTCGGGGAGAGATATCAAAGGGATCCCTCCTTGCGATGAGCGGCTGATCCCTTATGATCTCTGGGGAAATCGAGCCCACGTCCTCATGCTTTGTCGGCAGGCCATCCTCTCGAAACAGGATGGAAAGAAAATCCTCAAGGGATTAAGGGAAATAGAAACGCTTCATCAAAAGGGAAAGTTTAGATTGGATCCTTCGAAAGAGGATGTCCACTCCAACATCGAGAGTTATCTCATTGAACGAGTTGGCATTGAATCCGGAGGGAAGGTCCATACGGGTAGAAGTCGGAACGACCAGATTGTCCTCGACATGCGTCTTTATCTTCGGGATCAGGCTTTGGATTTTGTCGAAGGATTGATCTTTTTGGCGGAGTCTCTTCTTCAACGGGTCAAGGAACACTGTTCAACAGTCATGCCTGGCTATACCCATCATCAGCATGCCGTAGCCACCACCTTTGGCCACCTTCTCCTTTCTTTCGCCGAAGCCCTCGAGCGAGATGCGCAGAGGTTTGCGCATTGGTTTGGTCTCTTCAATAAAAATCCTTTGGGCGCAGCCGCTGGGTATGGCACTTCTTTCAATTTAGATCGGCAGTTGACCTCAAAGCTGCTCGGATTTGATGGTCCTACAGAGAATGTGACCGATCCCATTACCCAGCGATGGGAACCTGAGGCAGAACTGGCCTATGATGCGGCCATGATGATGGATCATCTTTCTACGATGGCCCAAACTCTAATCCTTTTATCCACCCGTGAATTCAGCATGGTGCGATTGAACGATCGGCATTGCACGGGCAGTTCGATCATGCCGCAGAAACGAAACCCCTGTTCCTTAGAAGTGATCAAGGCAAAAACATCCTTTGCCCATGGGATGCTCATCAGCCTTCTCTCAGTTGGCAAGGCTCTCTTTATGGGATATAACCGGGACACGCAATGGACAAAGTATTGGATCATGGACTTAGTGGACGAATCGAAACCCGCCCTCTCTGTCATGACCGATGTGATTCGACTCCTTCAAGTCAATAAGACTCAGATGCTTAAGCAGGCTAAAGAGGAGTTTCTCGGAGCTACCTCCTTGATGGAGTGGTTGATCCGTCACGGTTCCCTTCCAATGCGGAAGGCCAAAATGGTGATGGAGAAGGCGGTGAAATATTCAGAGAAAGAGGGGAAGGGAAAGATTTCCTATCAGAGCTTAAAGAAAGCTCTTACTGAGATGAAGATTAATATTCCGATCACAGAGCGAGATGTGGAAAAAACACAGAGACCGGAGAGAATATTGGCTCAAGTTCTATCCATCGGGACACCTTCAGAGAAAAGGGTAAGAGAAAATATCGCATCGCTTCAAAAGAAAGTTCAAGCCAACAAGGGTTGGCTCATCCATAAGCGAGTGGAAATCGAAAAAGCAAAGGCATTGATTTCCAAAATGGAGAGACAGTTAGTCTCTTATAGATGAAATGCTGGGTAGGACAGCAACAGTTTTTTGAAGTTCAAATTTGAAAATCCCAATGTCAAATGAATGTCAAAGTCCAAAATCGGATTCTGAAACGAGTTCAGAATGACATCCTCGTCATGCCAAACTTGTTTCGGCATCTTATTTGAGCTTTGGATTTGCTTTGGCATTTGAGACTGAGGTGGCCAAGAAGAATTTAATAAAATACGGCAAGGTGACGAATAAGGATTTAGAGCTCATCAGGTCCATCGTGGGCCCTGAAAGGCTGTCCACGGGTGAATCCATTCTTGACCTCCACAGTAAAGATGAATCTTTTCATCAAAGGCAAAAAACCGACACGGTGGTTTGGCCACTCAGCGCACAAGAGATCAGTCAGATTCTCAAGTTGGCCGATGCGAAGCGAATCCCTGTTACCCCGTGGGGCGTCGGGACGAGTTTAGAGGGCAATCCCATACCGGTCGAGGGAGGGATTGTTTTAGATCTTCAACAGATGAACCATATCCTGGAGTTTAAGACAGAGGACCTTCAGGTTCGTGTTGAAGCAGGGGTAATTTATAAAGAGTTAAATCAATACCTCTCCCGTTTCGGCCTCTTCTTTCCGCCAGACCCGGGAGCCTCGGCAACCATTGGGGGAATGGTGGGTAATAATGCCAGCGGGATCAGAACAATTAAGTATGGGGCGACGAAAGATTTATCCTGAGCATGGAGAAAGCCTTCTCTTGATGAAACAGATCAAGAAACTTTTGGATCCCAATGGAATCATGAACCCAGGGAAAATCTTTGAGTAGCAGTGCATAGAGCATGGCAGGGAAAACAACAAATTCCAAGTCCGTGACCGTTTTCCATGAACGGACACGGGACACGCGGCACTGATACGACATTTGTGATTTGGGGTTTGATTATTGGAATTTAATTCATTTTAGGAGGAGGGACTCATGGGCAAGTTAGAAGGAATTATCAAATTTGAGATTGTACGGTTGGCAAAAAGGGAAATGAAGAAAATCTCCGTTCCCTTAAGTCGGGATGTTTGGTCGTTGAAAAGCGCGGTTTCACAAGTCCGCAAAGCAGTCTTAGCGCTTCAACGGATCACAGCCAATCAACAAAAGGAGTTGGAAAAAGGAAAGATGGTCTTGGAGGCGCCTCCAGAAGAAGTGAAGGAGTCGCGTTTCTCACCCCGTTTGATCCGGAGTCTTCGCAGGCACTTGGGCATCACCCAGAAGGAACTGGCCATTCTAACAGGCGTCACAGTCGGGGCTGCGCATCTGTGGGAGAGCGGGCAGTTTAAGCCGAGTATGAAAAAGAAGGCGGTGATGGTGGCGCTTCGAAAGCTCGGCCGTCGTGAGGTGAGAAAGCTTCTCGAAGCTAAAGGGACTCAAAAGGTAGAAAAGAGGGTTCCTTCGCGGAGGAGGAAACGTACAAAAAGGACCCGCAGAAAATAATGTCCTAATCTCTCATGATTCAGCTCAATTTTTTACTTCTTGTTTTCCTCGCCGTTTTTTTATTGCGGTCCGGGATCCAAGTCTATCTTAACTGGCTTAATATTGCCTACCTCGGCCAGCACGGAACAACTGTTCCGGAAATTTTTCAGGATACCATCGACCCCGAGAAGCTGAAAAAAATTTCTGCTTATACCGTGGATTCTGAGAATTTCGGCATGGTTGCCACTCTGGCAAACCAAGGGCTTTTTCTGGCCATTTTACTATCTGGAATTTTGCCATGGCTGGTGAGGACCATCAGCCTGTGGAAATATGGTCCGATTGTGAGTGGTTTGATTTTCTTTGCTGTTCTCTCGATATTCACCAACCTGCTTCGCCTCCCTTTCAACCTTTATGAAACGTTTGTGATCGAAGAGCGCTATGGATTTAATGTCATGAATTTCAAGATGTGGATTTCGGACTTATTGAAAAGCCTCCTCCTTGCAACCATCCTTGGCGGTTTGCTTCTCGGTCTTCTCTTAGCCTTAGTGATTTATGGAGGAGATGCCTGGTGGGTATGGGCATGGATGTTGGTCGGTGGGTTTGAATTACTGATGCTATGGCTCTTTCCAGTCGTCATTCTTCCTCTGTTTAACAAATTTAATCCGATTGAAAATAAGGAACTGGAAGAGCATATCAGGACGCTGATAGAAAAAGTCGGACTCCGGGCCAAAGGGATCTTCAAGATGGATGCGAGCAAGCGAAGCAAGCATACGAACGCTTTTTTCGTCGGCATTGGTCGAACCAAGCGAATTGTTCTCTTCGATACCCTGTTGGCCTCTCACACCGAAGAAGAGATTCTATCTGTCCTGGCCCATGAGGCAGGGCATTGGAAGAAAAGACATATCCTCCGGATGCTTATTCCGTTAGAGATATTATCTTTTATTTCCTTTTATGTGGTGGCCAAGTTTTTGGATTGGGCATTGCTTTATCAAACATTTGGCTTCCAAGAATCCATTGTCTATGTCGGACTATTTCTCATTGGAACATTCATTAGCCTGCTTGGCTATTTTGCTCAGCCATTGGAGTCGGCCGTCTCAAGGAGATTCGAACGCGAAGCGGATGATTTTGCATTGAAGCTCATGAAGACGGCAGAACCTATGCGCCTTGCATTGAAGCGGCTGGCTGCCGATAACCTGGCCAATCTGAGCCCCCATCCTCTTTATGCATGGTTCTACTACTCTCATCCTCCTCTGGTCGAGCGCATTAAAAGACTTACCCCCACCCACCCCTCCCCCCCTTGAGGGGAGGGAAGCTGTGAAAAAATTATGGAACAGATAAAAAAAGATTGACATAGCCATAT
>CAZEKS010000177.1:0-5360 GCA_964512795.1 uncultured Syntrophaceae bacterium | reverse complement strand
CTTCCCTCGAGGAATCAACGATGACACCTATATAATATTCCTTGTCGATGTCCAGCTTCTCCTCAACCAGTACTTTTTCTACCTTCAGTTTTTTGATCTCCGATCCCAGGATCTCATTCGCAACAATCTCGGCATCGATCGCGTGTTCAGCGAATTTAATGCCCCCTGCCTTTCCTCTTCCCCCGGCCCAGACCTGTGATTTAATGGCAACGGGTTTGCCGATCTTCTCGGCGATCTTTTTGGCCTCTTGAGGAGTCGTTGCCACCTCACCCTGAGGGATTAGGACTTTGGATGCCTTGAGCAACTGTTTTCCCTGGTATTCATATAAACGAGCCATAACCTCCTCCTAAGGGCTGCTAAATTGGAAACATGATTGAATCTATAATTTTCCATTCTATAACAAATGAACCGGACCTTGTCAATAAAAAGAAACATGAAAAAAATGGTCAGACCAGAAAATTAAATTCTGCTTTTCCCATTTTATTTTGAATGATTAGATGCACCTGAAATTAAAGATTGACAAAAATTAGAAATTTTTCTTAAAATGGTTTGACCATTGAAGTTTTGCGGTTTAAGGAAATTTAAAAGCCCGGCCTGACGGCAGAGAGTCTTAATATGTTTAAGCCAATTAAGCACACCAAGGTTTCCGATGAAATCGTGAATCAGATAAAAACCCAAATCAGTGAGGGGATGTTAAAGCCTGGAGATCGTCTTCCTCCGGAAAGAGAACTTTTCAAGGAATTTGGCGTGAGCCGTCCATCTCTCAGGGAAGCCCTGAACTCCTTGGTCGCCATGGGCTTTTTGGGAGTGAAGGGAAAAAGGACTTTCGTCAAATCAGTGGCATCAGAGACTATGCAGAATCCCCTCTCCTTACTCATCAAGACGGATACCAAGAAAATCTTCGACCTCATCGAGGTAAGAAAAGCCCTTGAGACCTGGAATGCCTATTTTGCAGCCAAAAGAGCCACGGTTGATGATATAGCACTCCTTGAGGAACTCATCGAGTCAATGAGAAAAACGATTGAAGAGCACGGCACCACTTTCGAAGAACAGGATGCGGACTTACACCTGGCTATTGCGCGGGCAACTCATAATACCCTCCAGGCACACCTCATGTTTACTATCCATGACACCTTGAAAGAATTTATTGGCAGATACTACACCATTATGAGGGATGACAAGAACATATTTGATCAACATACAAAGATAGTTGAAGCGATCAAGAATAGGGCTCCTGATTTGGCAAGGAGAGAGGTTTTTAGACACCTCGAATATGTCGAATCCCGAGTCAAAGAATTGATACAATCGGAGAAAGGGTCGAGTGGAAGCAATTCTTAGAGGGTCAATAAATCCGAAATCCTACATTGAGACGATTGGAGTTTCAGGAGACAAAATGTGAAACAGGAAATAGCTGAAGCCCTTAGACGGATCGACACAGGGGACTGGAAGAAAATCTCTTTGGAGTACGGCCCTGATCGATTAGAGGTTGCGGTTCCCGGCGATTCGCTCGAGATAAGCATGGGTAGGGTTCCAAATATCGACGATTGGCGGAATGAAATTGATAGGGCTTTCTCGGACCCCATTGGAAGTCCGAAATTGGAGCAGATCATCCAGGCAAAAGGAAAATCTCTTGGGGAGATGTCAACGGCCATTGCAGTCTCAGACATCACAAGACCTGTCCCGTATGGAGGAGACCGAGGAGTTCTCAGCCCGATACTGCAAAAATTGGCATCTGAGGGAATCAAAAAGGAAAACATTAAGATCATCGTGGCAACGGGGATGCATCGACCCAGTTCTTACAAAGAGAAGGTGGAAATGTTTGGGGAAGAGATCGTTGACCGATATCAGATCCTTGACCACGACTGCGAGGATAAGGACCTTTTGGTGAGCATAGGAAAGACCATGAGGGGAACCGATGTCTATGTAAATCGGGACTTCTATCTTTCCGACCTGAAGATTGCCACAGGGCTTGTGGAAAGCCATTTTATGACTGGTATCTCGGGAGGAAGAAAGTCTATCTGTCCGGGACTGGTGGACGTGAAAACAATTCAGAAGTTTCACGGCCCTCAATATCTTGAAGATCCCAATGCCACAAACTTGGTTCTTGAAGGAAACCCTTGCCATGAGGAGGCTCTGGAGGTGGCAAAGACGGTCGGGGTAGATTTTATTGTGAACGTTACCCTCGACAAGGATATGCGTGTTACCAAAGTCTTTGCGGGTGATCTCGTTGAGGCCCACATGGAGGCCTACAAAATGATTGCGGAATGTGCCGCAATACCGCTGGATAGGCAGTTCGATATCGTGGTGACACACGGTGGATATGTTGGAAGAGATCATTATCAAACAGCCAAAGCAGGGGTGGGTGCCATTCCGGCTGTGGTGGAAGGAGGCATCATTATCATTGCTGCCAATAATCGGGATAGAGAACCGATCGGATCATCCGAATACAAAACCCTGCTCCATCTGTCGAAAATCCAGGGGCCCGATGGATATCTGGAGCTATTGAGAAGTCCCCATTGGCGGTTTACAAAAGATCAATGGGGGCCCGAGGTCTGGGGAAAGGTGATCAGAAAAGTTGGGAAGGATGGATTAATCTATTGCTCTGGCGAGATTGCCAAGGAGGATTATCATATCATCCCAGGAACCAGCGGCCACGAATTTCTTCCTGACGGGTCCGGCCATAAGCCCGGTTTGGAAAAAGTGCAGGCTATGGTTCAAAACGCCTTAATTCATTCTGTCTTTCACCTAAAAAAGAAAAATAGAGAACCTTCCATCTGTTACATTCGGGAGGGACCTTACGCTATTCCCATCTTCAGGAAATCCTCTCCATAACAGAGGTGAAAAAGAGATCTGCTCTTGTTCTCATTCAAAGTTCAATGGAGCGAATAATGGAAAAGTTAATTGAGATCGTGGGAAGAGAGAACTTCACAGATCAGTTGGAAGAATTGGTGCCGTATAGCTACGATGCCTCCATGAATGTCCACCGTCCTCAAGCCGCTGTTTGGCCTGAAACGACAGAACAGGTATCGCAAATCGTCAAATTCGCCAACGAGCATAAGATCCCTGTGGTGCCTCGAGGAGCGGGGACGAGCCTGAGTGGAGGGGCGGTCCCCATCCAGGGCGGAATCATCATTGATCTTTCAAAAATGAACAAGATACTTCAGATCAATATCGAGAGTCGTTACGTCCGGGTTCAGGCCGGCGTGGTCTGCGATGACCTTAATCGGGCTCTGGCAAAACACAGCTTCATCTTCCCTCCTGATCCGGCAAGTAGTACGGTTTCTACGATCGGAGGAAATGTCAACACCAACGCAGGGGGAATCAAGGGGGCCAAATACGGGACCACACGAGACTATGTCCTCGGCCTTGAAGTTGTCCTTCCAACCGGGGAGGTAATGCGTACAGGTTCCTACACGATGAAATGCGTTTCGGGTTATGATCTCTCAAAACTCTTTGTCGGGTCAGAAGGAACATTGGGAATCGTCACAGAGGTCACATTAAAGATCAACCCCATTCCCCGCCATGCCATGACTGCGGTGGCGACCTATGCTAAATTAGAGGATGCGGGAAAGGCCATTTCCCAGACCATGACAAGTGGGGTGATCCCCAGTGTGATGGAAATCCTGGATAAGGTCACCCTCAAATCGATTAAAGAAAATACCGACATCGACCTTCCTGAGGCAGAGGCCATGATCCTGACGGAGACCGATGGCTACACCTGGGAAGAGGTGGAATCTCAGATGGAGGTGGTTCTAAATATCCTCAAACAGAATCATCCCATCCAGATCAAGACAGCCAAGGACGAAAAGGAGCGGCTCAACCTCTGGAAGGCTCGGAAGACCGCCTATGCTACTCTCGCCCGGGCGAGTCATAGCTTTGTATTGGATGATGTTACCGTTCCAATTTCCAGAATCCCAGAACTATTGGTGGGAATCCAAGAAATTTCTAAAAAACACGGTATTGTCGTCGCCACCTTCGGTCACGCAGGGGACGGAAATCTTCATCCCCAGATCCTCTATGATGAATACGACGCCGATCAAGTGGAGCGGACGGAGAAAGTGGAACAGGAAATCTTTAAGTTAGCCATCTCCCTCAATGGAACCCTGAGCGGAGAACACGGGATCGGCCTCTCCAAAGCAAACTTCATGACCCTCGAACACGATCCCGTGGAGATGGCGTTGATGAGGAAGATCAAAAAAACCCTGGATCCCAACAATATCATGAATCCAGGAAAACGGGCTCTGGACGATCCGCCCAAGTGAAATTGAACAGGACCTAAGTGAACAATGGAAGTGTCTCTCAAAATCCCAAATTCCAAATTACAAATCCCAAATAAATTCGAAATTCCAATTCCGAATGACCCCAAATTTTTGTTTTGGATTTGGATGCTTGGTGATTGGAAATTATTTGGGATTTGGTGCTTGGGATTTGGATTTTCTTCCGGGGCTAAACCAGTCCTGACTGATTCAGCCCAATATATCACGTGATCAGGGAGCGTCGATGGCTACCAAACCCCAGTTTGATGAGAAGATGAGAAAGGCAATCACTCAGTGTTCCCGGTGTGGCTTTTGCCGGGCAGTCTGTCCCATCTTTGACTTGACCAAAAGACCGATTACCAACGCTCGCGGGAAGATGATTCTCATGAAAGAGGTGGTGGAGGGCAAACTCTCTGTAACTGAGGGGGTAGCCCAGGCCCTCCTTCGCTGTACCACCTGCATGAATTGCACGGTTAATTGCCCTTCCGGTGTGGACCCTCAGGAAGTCATCAAAGCTGCAAGGAAAGATATGGTGCGAATGGGTTTCGACAATCTTTTTAAAAAAATGGGCGAGGTTGTTGAGAAGTATGGAAATATCTATGGAGAGGAAGAGCGGCATGACTGGGGACACAAGAAGGGAAGCGCCCCTTATGTCCTCTTTGTGGGCTGCGTGGGAACTTACAGAGAAGAGGAGAGTGTCGAAGAAACCATCCGCCTTTTAGATCTTCTGAAGGTTGACTTCACCATGATTGATGAGGTCTGCTGTAGTGGTGTCATGGAAGATGTTGGGTACACGATCAAAGAAGAGCTGGCCCGGCACAATGTTCAAGAGCTGCAGAAAGCCGGAGCCAAAACACTGATCACGACTTGCCCTTACTGTTATCGGGTGTTCAAAGAGCATCCTTCCTATAAAGATTTAGAGCTGGAGGTCAAGCACATCACTCAATTTCTCAAGGACTTTGACTTTGGAGTAAAAACCGACAAGAAAGTGACTTACCACGATCCCTGCGATCTGGGCCGCCACGCCGGCATCTACGATGAGCCGAGGGAGATCATCCGGAAGATTGCACCCAATTTTGTGGAGCCGACGCGGACCAGGGAGAA
>CAZEKS010000176.1:0-5369 GCA_964512795.1 uncultured Syntrophaceae bacterium | reverse complement strand
AATTCCAGCGGGATCGACTTTCTTCTTGTAACGGACTAGTTGCTTCAGCTCTTCTTCGGTGTAGAGATTGCGAAGGAAGGGTGTATTCCATATGCCTATGCCATAAGGCTTTCCACCGTAATTTTGGACGGCCAGTCTGAGCATCATCGGAATGAGCATGAGATCCAGATAAAAGATATTCTTTCGGTTGTCCGTGGCCAACATGGCCAGAAACAGCACCTCTTCCCGGTTGACCACGTGGGCAATCGGATAGAGCGTCACTGCCAAGCGCTTTCCCCATTCATTCACCTTTTCGACATAAGAGGCTACCTGATCGAGGGGGAGGATTATTTCACTGGCAAGGAGAGAGGGTCCCAGATGTTTGATCGACATGGGCAGGAAGCGCTTTTCCCAGAGACCATTGGCTAAGACTTCATCAACTGGAGAGAGTTGGCGTTCTGCAAGATAAGCCTCCAATTCCCGGGCTTCCTTTTCTTCGGGAAAGGCGACCAGGACCAGGTGACGATTCTCAATGGATGGTTTTCCATCTGATACCAGCCCCAGGGCGCGAATGAACTCCGGAGCGTAGACCACAATATCTTCAGGTTTGATCGAAACGTGACCGGCGACTCCTTTTGCAAAGGCGTAGGCAGAAGAGGATTTCTCAAAGGGGACAACGATGGGGTACCACCGGACCGGCCGCTTAGAGACCCGGAGCGTGGCTTTTACAATGATTCCCATCTGCCCTTCAGTGGAGAGAAAGTAGCCCATCTCCGGATCTTCGGCGGAGAGGTCCTTGATCGTTCCCCCGGGTGTGATCACTCGGAGGGAGATGATTTGATTCCTGACCGGGCCGTGACGAAAGGTGCCAATGCCCATCCCGCCCGTTGCCATCCAGCCAATGAGGGTTCCTCCTTTGCCGGAGGCGATGGTGGGAAGGTCCAATCCGTAGTGCTCGAGTTCCCTCTGTATATCGAGAAACCGGGCTCCTGGTCCGACGGTCAGTTGGAGGGTTCCGGGGTTGACTTCGATGGTGTCCATCAGGCTCAGATCGATGAGAATCCCTCCACGGGTTGGCACCGCGCCACCGTATCCCCAAGTTCCCGCACCCCTGGCAGTCAGCGGGATTTTATGCTCACGGGCGAATGCAAAGAGCTCCAGGAGGTGTTCCTCTGTGGTGGGCTGAAGAATGAGATCGGGAAGACTCTTCAGCATCAGGTCGCGGATCAAAGGCGGGAGGTCCACGTTGAGGTCAGTGCGGTAGTATTCGAGTTTCTCTGGCTCGTCGATCTTCTTCAGGCCGGGATTCCGTTGTAAAAACGCTTCGAGAAATTTTACCCAGGCCAACTTACGTTTCTTCTCACTCACTCTCGGGATGAACCTCCTTTTGCCTCTGGAATAACTGCCTCTAATACAAATTTGTAACAGACTGCAGGCCGATCATCAAGGCCCAAACCCCAAGCGATGTGATGTTCTTGGTCATCCATCGTTATTGCAGATTCCCTTATGATGGTAAAACTACAGGATGGGGAGATACTTCTCCAGTTCAAATTGGGAAACATGGGTTCGATATTGATCCCATTCGATATTCTTGTTCTCAATAAATTTATTGAAGATATGATCTCCCAATGTTTCCTTTACCAGCTCACTTTTTTCTGTGAGCTGGATCGCTTCCAACAAATTTCCTGGAAGAGAGTCGATTCCGTGTTTCCTCCTCGCCGCCTCGGACATTTCAAAGATGTCTTCTTCAACGGGGGGTGGAAGTTCATAACCCTTTTCAATCCCCTTTAAGCCTGCGGCCAGCATGACGGCAAACGCCAGATAGGGATTGCAGGCGGGGTCAGGGGACCGGAATTCCATCCGTGTGGCTTTTTCCTTTCCCGGTTTATACATAGGGACACGAACGAGGGCTGACCGATTCCTGCGCGCCCAGGAGATATACACGGGTGCTTCGTAGCCCGGGACAAGCCTTTTGTAAGAGTTCACCCACTGAGAGGTGATGGAAGTAATTTCCTTGGAATGTTTCAAAACCCCGGCCATATAAGACTTGGCAATCTTGGAAAGATGGAATTCATCTTTTGGATCGAAGAAGGCATTCTTATCACCCTTAAAAAGAGATTGGTGGGTATGCATTCCGCTTCCATTCTGTCCAAAAATAGGTTTGGGCATGAAGGTCGCGTAGACACCATGCTTCAAGGCAATTTCCTTAACAACGAGCCGATAGGTCATGGCGTTATCCGCCATGGTCAGGGCATCCGCATATCGAAGGTCAATTTCATGCTGGCTGGGAGCAACTTCGTGATGGCTGTATTCCACATGAATTCCCATGGCTTCCAAGGTTAAAATGGTTTCTCGCCGCAGCTCGGTTGCCACATCCAGGGGAGTAAGATCGAAGTATCCTCCTCTGTCAAGAAACTGTGGCACTCCTTCACTACTTTTGAAATAGAAGTACTCCAGCTCAGGACCGACATAAAGGGTGTAACCTAGGTCTTGAGCCTTTTTGAGCGCCCTTTTCAACGCCCATCGGGGATCTCCTTTGTAAGGGGTTCCATCCGGTTCGTAGATGTCTGCGAACATCCTGCCTACCGCATTCTCTTTGGGTCTCCAGGGAACGATCTGGAAGGTTTTTGGATCAGGTTTGGCGATCATATCGCTCTCATCGATGCGGGCATAGCCCTGGATGGAGGAGCCGTCGAAACCCATTCCCTCTTCAAGAGCTCCCTCCAATTCGTCAACCGTGATTGCAAATCCCTTTAGAAAACCCAGAATGTCTGTAAACCAGAGTCGAATAAATTTAACATCATTCTCCTTTGCCATCTTCAACACATTTTCTTTTTCTTTGTCCATTTCTTCCTCCTTTATTCCCTCATTTTCCCCTCTCCCTGTGCCTGCCTGCCGGTAGGCAGGAGGGAGAGGGAAGGGGTGAGGGGCGTTAGAATTCAAAAAAAGCGTCCCTTATTCGATTTTGGGACGCCTTTGTCGATTTTGTCGATCCAATACAGCGCTGTATCGGATGAATTAAAAAGCAAATTACATGCCATCAGTAGTCATTCGGGTGAATAAGTTTTGGCTTTACAAGTTATTGTAATTTCTATTGATTGTTTTGGAATGAAATAGAATGGCAACCTGAGAAAGGATTGAGGCTTGGAAAAAATGATGGATTTTAGGCAGGCTGTTAAAAAAAAGACAAAGGGCAGGGAGTTTTTGATATAATAGATTTGACAAACAGGAGCCATTCTCATAGATTTAATACAAAAGGAAAATCATGGGGGAGGGGATCAGATCAGGCCGGAGATAGTTGGTTCATTGATCAGAGATTTTTTTACTCCGAACTCAGTTACTAATGGAATCGGGGCTATCCCCGAAGTAAGGAGTGATCTATGGAGTTAGGCAAATTTTTGGAGTTGACGAAGAAGTTGGATTCGAAAAAGAAAGGGAAGAAGGAAGAACTGGAAAAGTTCCAAAAATTCTTCGAACGATTTCATCTTTTGAACCGGGCTTATTTGGATAAAGAAACTTTTGAAAAAGCAAAGGAGTCGATCTCGTCCATGGTAGAGGCGATTGCCAACACCGTTCAATATTTGGATGCTGAGATTACCCGATTGAGAAATAAAAGGATGAAACTGCCTCTTGAAAATGTGGAATTGGGTGAAATGCAGAAGATCCAGAACAAAAATGAATTATTGATTAAAGATTACCTGGCCGGGCATCAGGAATCGAAATAAAGGGGCAGGTCCATTTAATTTCATCGATCATTTCGGGAAAGACTGTTTTAGAACGGTATAGAACCTGCGTTCTGTTCCCTCCAGCTTCTCCATTTTGGCGTTTCCACCCATAAGTCGTTAGAATTGAGATAAAAAAAGAGGATCAAATGATCCTCTTTTTTTTTGACAGTTCCGATTTTAGCAGCGGCCCTTGCAGCCCCCGCCTCCGCGGCCACCAGAGAAACCGCCGCTTGCAAAACCACCGCCTCTCCCGCCGCCGCGAGATTGACCGGAAAATCCCCCAAAAGACCTTGCATTGCCTCTGCTCGGAGCGCTAAAAGATCTTCCGGCGCTTTCCGGTGCTCTGTTGAAACCTCTTTTTTCACCCATCGAAGGTGCACTCAAAGACCTTCCATTACCACTGCCGGGATTGCCGGAAAACCTTCTGGAGCTTTCGGGAACTCTCTGGAAGTTCATTTCACGGCGCTCACCGAACCCTTCCGATCGGTTGGATCTTCCGCCGGAAAATCTTTCCTCGCCTCCACGGCCAGGAGCTGTAACGATCGGCCCTTTTCCAGGTCTGATCTGCCGCTCGAATCCGCGGGGTGTCTGGCCCAGACTTCTCTCGTTCGGACTTCGGGACATCACCCGTTCACGGCTCCGTTCAAAAATTGACGTCGCGCCCCTTCTACCCTCAGAGGAGTTAAATCTTCTCTTGTGGGAACTATCTGCGGTCCCGAAGGGTTCTCCTGTTCTCCTTCTCGCAGGGTCAATTTTGAACCCCCTTTTCGTCTTGTGGTCGAAGAAGTGATTGCTGACCAGGCAACGACGATGGCCGACTATGACGACACTGTGGAAGTCGCGCAGGGCGAAGAACCCGTGGAAGAAGAATCCAGAATGCCAGAATGGATAAGGAACCCATGCGTAAAGGTAATAGTAATCCCATGGGGGAGGATAGTATGTGACAACCGGCGGGCCTTCCTCATAGTAATAATTGTTAATTACCGGAGGTGAAACGTAATCGCTACTGGTTGGAGGTTCACTCTCTGCATACTGGCCAGATCCAGGTGCAACAGCCAAGCCGAGCTCAGTGGTGAGATCCTGAAATGCTTTCAAGGCCTCATCTTTTGCCATCGGCAGCTTTTTTGCATCTGCTGCGGTTGCCACGGAATTCTCCAGCTCGCCAATGATATCAGGTGTTACGGGATAATCGGCGATCCATCCGTTTCGTGGTTCGATTCCGACCGAAGTCAACATGTCCTCAGCTTGCGCCTCATTGTCAGGCGATCCTAACTTGAGTGCAGTAGCCAACTTAAGCGCAAAATCGCCTTCAGGGACAAGTGGTTGTGCTACAGGAGGAGGTCCTGTGGGCATCTGGTCTGATTGTGTGTAAACATTTAATGGCAGTAGAAATACCGCCATTGTTATCATTGTTATAAATATCTTGCTCATATATGCTCCCTCCCTTCTATGATGGAGCTTAGGATACAATCCGTATCTTAATTAAATATAATACTTCAAGGCCTGAAAGACAATGTTTCAAGACGTAATAGATAGCTTGATGAGATTCCTATAGCTATTTGAAAATAGAAGGCTTTTCTACTTTATCAATGGAGGGGTCTTGATATGGGGCTTGAAAGGGATGATGCGGATTAGGGAAGCCTGCCTTCTCTTGAAGTCAGGCGA
>CAZEKS010000175.1:0-5374 GCA_964512795.1 uncultured Syntrophaceae bacterium | reverse complement strand
CCGTGGTGGAAGATCTCATCCAGGGTCGCGTGGAATTTGACAATACCGAATTGGATGACCTCATCATCCTGAGAAGTGACGGGCTCCCCACTTACAACTTTTCGGTGGTGGTGGACGATGCCACCATGGGAATCACTCATGTCATCCGAGGAAACGACCATCTCAACAATACTCCCCGGCAGATTCAGATTTATCAAGCCTTGGGTTACCCCATCCCCCAATTCGGTCATGTCCCGATGATCCTCGGTCCGGATAAGAAAAAACTTTCTAAACGGCATGGGGCACAATCGGTCATGGAGTATAAGAGGCTGGGCTATCTCCCTCAAGCGGTAGTCAATTACTTGGTCCGCCTGGGATGGTCCTACGGCGATCAGGAAGAATTCACCCGTGAGGAGCTGATCGAGAAATTCAGCCTTGAAGCAGTTGGGAGGTCTGCAGCAGCGATCAATCCTGGAAAGTTAGATTGGCTCAATGCTCAGCATATCAAGAAAATAGAACGGGATGAACTGGTTCAGCGGGTTCAACCTTTTATTGAAGCCAAGGGCTATTCGAGCATCGATCCTGATCTTTTGAGAAAGGCCGTTCTCTCTCTCAGGGAGAGGGTCAAGACCTTGGTGGAGATGGCAGACCTTTCAGAATTTTACTTCTGCGAAGAGATCGCTTATGATGAGAAAGCCGCCGGGAAGTTTTTGAATCAAGAGACCATGCCGATGTTAGAGCAGGTCATCGCTTCTTTATCAAACGAATTGGTCTTGGAAAAAGAGAAGGCTCATCAACTGATTCAACAATTGGCCGAAACGCGAGGAGAGCCTTTGGTGAAGATTGCCCAACCCCTCCGTGTGGCCTTAACCGGTAGAACCGTCAGTCCCCCCATTGACGAGGTGATGGAGGTTCTGGGTAAAAATGAGGTGATCAGACGGCTCCATAAGGCGATCGAACATATTGAAAAATCGAAATGATTTGAATTTAAATAACCAATTTCCAAGGACCAATAATCAAAACAAACAAAATTGTCACCCTGAACCATGCCCTGAATCAAGTTCAGGGTCTACGATTTCAGGGTCTCAGAGATGCTGAACCGAGTTCAGCATGACATGTTCTTGGGTTTCTTGCTTACAAGTCATTATTTGGAGCTTGGAATTTGGTGATTGGAATTTGTCATCGGAGATGAGCGCATGAAACTCAAATCACTTGAGGTGATAGGATTTAAATCCTTTGTGGATCGTCTCCACCTTAGTTTTCCAGGGGGGATCACAACGATTGTGGGCCCCAACGGTTGTGGGAAGTCGAACGTCGTCGATGCAGTGCTCTGGGCCATTGGGGAACGGAGTGCTAAACACTTACGGGGAAGATTAATGGAGGATGTCATCTTCAATGGGACGGACGGCAGGAAACCTTTGGGGATGGCAGAAGTGAACCTAACCTTCACCAATGAAGATGGATTGGCTCCCGAAGAATATGGGCAGTACAGTGAGATTACTGTCACCCGAAGGCTTTATCGATCCGGAGAAAGTGAATACCTGATTAATAAAGTGCCTTGCCGATTGCGGGACGTCACCGATCTCTTCTTGGACACCGGTATCGGAGTGAACGGTTATTCGATTGTGGAACAGGGAAGGGTGGAACATCTCATCAATGCCAATCCCCAGGATCGGCGTTTTTTGATCGAAGAGGCAGCGGGCATTGCCAAATACAAGGAGAGGAAAAGACTCGCCCTGATGAAGATGGAGGCCACGCAACAAAACCTTCTCCGAATTCAGGATATCATTGCCGAGGTGAAGCGACAGATCGTTACTCTGGAACGGCAGGTGAAGCGGGCAGAGGAGTATAAGGCCATCCGGAAAGAGGTCAAGGAAATCGAAATCCGTTTTGCCCTCCAGGAATACGCCGAGCTTTCGGAGAAGGGGGAGGCGGCAAGAGGTTATCTCAAAGCCCTTCGGGATCGAGAGACGGAGATTTCTACCCAAAACGCCCAGAAAGAGGCCTTCGTCGAAACCAAGAAGCTGAAGGGAATGGAGGAAGAGGAAAAACTCCGAAGTCTCCAACAGGAAATTTTTGAACTGGGTAGAAAAATTCAGAAGACGGAAACCGACATAGAATTTTTTAAAAGAGAAGAAGGGGGTTTTCAAAAACAAGAGAATCAATTTGTGGAAGAGGTCAGAGAATTCCTCGGGGCTTGGAGAGACACGAGAAAAGAACGAAAAAGAATGGGACAGGTTCAGAGGAATCTGGAAGAAGAACGCCATGAGAACGAAGAAATATTGAAAGAACTGGAAATCGTCTTTGGCGATTTTAGGGCAACCAACCAAGAGCTTTCAGATGAATTGGAAGCCGAGAAGGTGAAGTTGATCGACACGCTCACCCAGCTGACCTCTCTCAAAAACCGCCTCGCCCACCTTGAGGAGAGGAAAGAAGATCTTCAGAAACGAACTCGCTCCAACGATGAAGAATCTGAAGAAGTGAGCCGGAAGCTCAAACAATTGGAAGAGGCTACCTCTGAAAAAATGAAAGAGAGAGAACACGTCCTTTCCGTCCAATCGATCTACCAGGAAGAAAGGGTTCGATGGGAAGGAGAGCTCGAGGGGGTTAAAGAAGTTTTGCGTCTGAGGCAAACAGAGCGTTCTGTTCTGGAGGAGACCTTGAGGCAGGACCGCTCTCGCTACCATTCCCTCAAAGAGCTTCAAGAGAATTATGAGGGGTATGAGAAAGGGGTGAGGTCACTCCTCCTGCGAAAGAAGGAGGAGCAGGAGAAGTGGAAGGGGATTTTAGGGGCCGTAGCGGACATCCTGGAACCAGACCCGAAATACGAGATTCCTCTCGAAGCCGTTTTAGGACAGCGATTGCAATATTTGATTGTGGAAGGAGAGAAGGAAGGCATGGAGGCAATGGCCTTTCTTAAAAGGGAGTCACTTGGTCGGGGGAGTTTCATTCCCAGAGGGGTTCAGGGGATCGGGAAAGAAAACCGAATCTCTCAAGAAGAAGGGAAGCCCATTCCTCTTTCTCGTTTCGTCAAGGTAAAAGAGGGGTTTGACCCGATTGCAGAATTCCTGATTGGAGATATTGGGGTCGTCGAGCGCTGGGAGGAGGCACTCCGTTGGATGAAGGATGGCGGAGGGTTCGGAACCCTCGTTACCCAGGAAGGGGACATCCTGGAGAGCTCTGGAGTGATCTCCGGAGGAAGCCGGGATCAAGGAATCGGCCTTTTAGAGAGGCGAAGGGAGATGAGAGATTTAGAACAGAGAGTCAAGGAATCAGAGGAAGAATGTCGAAAAGCCCATGAGGAAGAAGAACGCCTCCAAAAAGAGATCCGTGAGAGGGAAAACCAGCTGGAGGGGAGAAGAAAGGAGATTCAGGAGAAGGAGATCGAGCTTCTCCATCGAGAAAGAGATTTGGAAGGATTGAAAAAGGAGATCTCCCAATTCCATCAGAGGATGGAAGTCATCCAATTTGAACAGAAGCAACTCGAAGAGGAAAATCAAGATTTAGAGAAAGACAAAAAAGAGGTCTCCGCTCAAATGGAGATAGAGGAAGCTGTGAAGAAAGAGAGAGAAGAACAAGTCCAGTCATGGAAGAAGAAGGTGGAGGAGGTTAGGGAAGGGGCAGAAGAATTGGGAGGAAAGATCACGGAGAAAAAGGTCATTCTGGCCTCTATCGAGGAGAAACAGAAAGGACTCGAAGGTCAGATCCAAAATCTCTCAGAAACTCAAAGGACTTTAAGGGAACAGATCTTCAAAAAAGTGAAGGGGATCAGGGAATGCAGGGAAGAAGCCCTCTCCCTTCGTGGAAAAATCCAACAATGGGAAGGGGAATTAGAAAACAGCCTGAAACAACATCGTCTTAAAGAAGAGTTGCTCACCACTCAAAAAGAGAAGGTCGAAACACTCTCTAATGAATGGAAAGAAGTGGAGGCCTCCTCCAAATATTTGCGTCGGGAGTTGGAAGAGGTGAGGCAGAAGATTCACGAGGAAGAGATTCTGGCCTCAGAGGTTCAATTGAAACTCTCTCACCTTCAGGAGTCGATGAAGGAACGATACGGGGCTACCCTTTCCACCTCGATAGGAGCCTCCCCAGAGGAATTCCAAAAGGAGGAAATGTCAAAACGGTTGGCAGAGTTAAAAAGTTCCCTGGAAGGATTCGGAGAAGTCAACCTGATGGCCATCGAGGAATATCAGGAGTTGAAACAGCGGCACGATTTCCTGTCAGAACAACAGGCCGACCTTCATCAGGCCCTCGATTCCTTAAAAAAGGCGATCCTCCGGATCAATCGGACGACGACGAAGCGGTTTTTGGAGGCCTTCCATTTGGTCAATGAAAAATTTAAAGAGGTTTTTACGAGGCTGTTTAAAGGGGGCCAGGCCAGCCTTATCATGTTGGATGAACAAGACCCCGCCACGACGGGGATCGATATCATCGCCCAACCCGCAGGAAAGAAGCTTCAAAATATCGACCTCCTCTCCGGAGGAGAAAAGGCTCTGGTGGCTACGGCTCTTCTCTTTGGGCTCTTCATGATTAAACCCACACCGTTCTGCTTGCTCGATGAGGTGGATGCACCTTTAGATGATGCAAACATCAATCGCTTTATCGAATTGGTCAAGGAATTTTCAAAAACTTCTCAGTTTATCATGATCACCCACAACAAGAACACAATGGAAGCCGCCCAAACTCTCTACGGGATTACGATGGAGACCCCTGGGGTATCGAAGGTCGTCTCGGTCCGTTTAAATTAACCCCCCTCCCTTTCGCTCCCTCCCTTGAATGGGAGAGAAAAGTGTGAGTGAAAAATTTTTTGCTTGCAATAATTTTATAGAAGTATACACTAATCTTTGTGTTGGGGTTTCACTCCTATTGTCTTTTTGAATTTAAATAATCTTTTCCTTCTTCAGAAATTGTCATTGCGAGCTGAAGGGCGTGCTTGTACGCCGGAGTGCATGGTTTGATAGAAATGCAACTTATAAGCCGTTACACCACTCGGGCCGGGCTGCGCGAAGTCCCGCCCTTCGGGACGAAGGCAGGGCGCGCAAGCGTGGCGATCTTGTTGCTGGTAATAAAACTTCAGAGAAAGGAGGTGGGGTCAGAAGGTCGATGATGAGATGGTCAACGGTGGGAGGGACATTGACAAAGAAGATTTTTTAGAAGAATAGGTGTAAAACCCAAGACTCAAAAAAGGAGGAAAAGATGATACGCTACATATCCATACTAACAATTATTTTAGGAGTGATTTGTATTGGTTTAACGGTGAATGGTGTGGCTCAACCCATAAAGGTAGGGGCGGTGATCAATCTGACCGGTCCAGCATCCTCATGGGGCAAATTCCACGCAAAAGGTCATCAGGACTATTTTAACTATGTCAACGAGGTGAAGGGTGGAGTTGCTG
>CAZEKS010000174.1:0-5393 GCA_964512795.1 uncultured Syntrophaceae bacterium | reverse complement strand
AGGACACCGGCCTTTCACGTCGGCAACAGGGGTTCGAATCCCCTTGGGGACGCCAGTAAATTGGGAAGGTTCCGAGCCCATCGGGGCCTTTTTTTTCGGCCAAGGGCATCCCGATTTTCATCGGGGCAACAGGGGTGAGCTTGTCCTGAGCGGTGTCGAAGGGAATCCCCTTGGGGACGCCAGAGCAAAAAGGGTAGCGGAAATCGCTACCATTTTTTACTTAACTAGCCAAAAATATTACATCTTTGACTAGACATTAGAGGTCAGCTTGTCCTGAGCACAGCCGAAGGAAATCCCCTGGGGGCACCCATTGATTGTCCCATTCAGGGAGCAAAACCCTCGCCTTTGGTTCGATCTTCGTCTCAAAAGGGTTCAATCCCGCGTTTAGCGGGAAAGTGGTCAAGTTACGCCTTTGGTGGGATTGAATCCTTGCATCCTTGACCCCTAAAGCTATCGCCTTTAGGTGATAGGAGTTTCCTTTGTCTTTTTTGCCCCGGTGGTAAAGGAAATGGACTAAGAGATGGAGAAAATTAAAGAGTCGAATGAAGGGTCAATCATTTCTGACATCCTATTGCGGGAAGAGGGTACCAAAATAAGGTTTACCCCGTTAGAAATAATCCCCCGCTGATCTGCAGGCCCGCTATAGCGGGGTTACATCACAAATAATTCCGACGGGGTTTAATGCCCCTCTGGAATTTCTAACGGGGTTTACTCAAGGTCATTTTTATGTTATGGAAATATAAACAAAATTTCGTCATGGTTGAATGTTCCTGATCTATGGCAGCTTCGTTCCGGACAAAATGGAAATGGGTTTTACTTTTCTGCATTTTAGCAGGGGTCGTTTTTTTTATTGCCTATCAATATAACTCCCAACTGTGGATTCAAGTCGTTAAACTTTATGATTTCCTCCATAATCGTCACGAATTAAAAGGATTCATCTCCTCCTTCGGACCTTATTCTCCTTTTGCTTATATTCTGCTGCAAGTCATACAAGTGGTCGTCGCCCCCATCCCTGGAGGGGCAATCGAGTTCTTAGGGGGTTACTTATTTGGGGCGAAGGCTGGTTTTCTCTATTCCATGATCGGTCTTCTATTAGGGTCTTGGTTAGCCTTCAGCTTGGCAAGGATTTTTGAGAAGGTAGCGGTTGAGAAATTTGTTTCGGAACAGACAAGAAATAAGTTTGATTATTTAGTTGAACATCAAGGAGCGATCCTCAGTTTTATCCTTTTCTTAATACCGGGTTTTCCAAAGGACGCCCTTTGTTATATTTTGGGCCTGACCCCCATGCATTTTGGGATTTTCCTGATCATTTCCACCATGGGAAGGATACCCGGAACATTGATGGCGACTCTTCAGGGTGCCAAGGCGTTTGACCATCAATACAAGCTTTTTTTAATTCTGTTGGGGATATCCACCTTGGTGATTCTGGTCTTTTATATCTACCATGAGGAAATTCATCACTTGACAAAAAAATTAAAAAGGGAAAATAGAAAAGAGGTTTAGGGAGCGAAAATGGCGACGACGGTGAAAAAGGAGAGGGGCGGAAAATGGTCTTCTGATCTCGTTTTAGATCTCTATTCAAATCTTTTGACGGAGCTCTGGGAGGTTGTATCGGCCTTAATCGGAGAAGCCATTTTGGCCTTTCTCTTTACCCTGGTCATTCGAAAACTTGGGAAGAAGTATCCCTTTTTGAATTCTATAGAGGTCTCTGAGGACGGGATTTCCTTGGAGGGAGTGAGGGAGGATTGCCAGACGGCTGCTCCTTTGGAAATTCATCGAGGTTTTCAAAGCCTGATCAATCAACTCTCCCATCTTTTTTCAGCGTTGGCAAATGGGGTGATCAATAAGGAACTCTTCCCGAAGGTCTTCCCGAAAGTCAAAGAGGCCGAGCGAATTATATCTCAAAAATAGGGGAGGAGACATCGGTGAGGTTAATTTTTAAAAATCTGAATGTGCTTCGTTCCACCATCAATGCCATCAGCACGAGCATTGAGGTCAAGGAGATCGTCGAAGCAGCCGTAAATAATCTTCCCAATTTATTTGACTTTTCTTCCTTCGGAGTATTTTGGAAAGAGGATCTCCTCCTCTTCCTTTACCAAGAAGAATCCTGTCCCCCTGCCTTCACCCAAGAGGTCGTGAAGAACATGCTCAACGTTTTTTCAATCTTGGGAGAGGAGTCCCTGGATGCCGACCGGATTGCCCTTCAAGTAGAAAAAAGGAAGCTGAGGCCCAAACAGATGATGATGGACCCGAGAGCCGCCTTAAAGTCCCACCTCACTTTACCCCTTACTGCAGAGGGGGAGATTTTAGGATGTCTTTCTCTCAGCAGCGATCAACCCAATGCCTTTGACGCCCAAGATCTACAATTCCTTTCCGTCATTGGATACCAAATGGCAGCGATCTTAAAACATTTTCAAAGATATAGTTCGATTAAAAACATGGCCATCTATGATACCCTGACAGGTCTTTATAATCGGAGATATTTTGAGGAGAGGCTCGAGGTGGAAGCCCAAAAATCTTTTTACAGTGGCGCTCCCATTTCTTTGGTAATGGTCGATATCGACTTTTTTAAGAAAGTGAATGATACCTTTGGACATACCGAAGGGGATCAGGTTCTTTCCAAAATTTCTTCTCTATTGAAAACTTCGGTTCGAAAGAAAGATACCGTCGCTCGTTATGGGGGTGAAGAGTTTATTTTGATATTGCCAGAGGCCGACCTGGAAGAGTCTTTTGTCATTGCGGAGCGTATTCGGCGCTTGGTTGAAAGCACCCTCTTCGAAGTGGGGAAAGCTCAACTCAATTTAACCCTGAGTATGGGGATTTCCAATTTTCCGAGTCATCGAGTGAAGTCGAAAGAAGAATTGCTTAGGATGGCGGACCAGGCGCTCTATGATGCCAAAAGGGGCGGGCGGAATAAGGTTTGTATTTTCTCCGGGAAGTCTTCTCAATGGACTGTCCCGACTTAGGGAATTACTTAGAAAATTGCTTTCAAATCCCCCCATCCCCCCTTTGCTAAAGGGGGGCTAGGGGGGATTAGCGATATTTTCCGCCAAGTGCGGGATTTGTGGGTGACGAATCTGTCATAAAAAATGGATTGCGCCAAGGAGGTCAAGAGATGAAGGGGTTCAAAAGAATTTTGATCTTTGCTTTTATTATTGCATGGCTTATGCTGGAGGCAAATCCCTTGATGGCACAGGGAAAATTTTCCATTCTCACTGGCAAAGTAGTGGGGATTCGGGCGAGGTTGTGGTTGGATGTGCAGAGTGAGAAGGATAAAGCCGTTGTCAATTTTAGAATTGGACATAAAACTGTCTACAAACCCCATCGATATCCCAATCCCGGAGAGAGAGTAAAAGTGGAATATTTAATGCAGCGGGGAACCCCGGTCGCCTTTACGGTCAATATCTTGGAAGGTTCAAAGTAGAGAGAAGGCTTTTCCTCTCATCGTGAGCCTTATTTCTTTGTCAACAAAAAAGGCACACCCAGAAGGTGTGCCTTTTTTGTTAGATGAATACCTTTTTGGATTACTTTCCCTTGGGTGCAGACACTTTGATCGTTACGGCGATCAACTTGTCTCCATCCTTCTTGTACGCGACGACGACATTCATCCCCGCCTTCAGATCCTCAAATTTGAGAGCCTCTTTGCCTTTGGTAATCTTTGTGTCGGCGGTGGCCACAAAAGTCTTCTCTGTCTTTCCCTTGACAACGACAATGCTCTTTGCCACTGCATCCACACTCTTAATCGCTCCACTGAACTTTTCCAATTTAGCAGGCGCAGGGGTGGCTGGTTTGGCCGCGGCAGGAGCAGGCGTTCCTGCCTTTGGAGCATCTGCCGCAATGGCGCCAGAGATAAAAGCTGCCAAGGTAAGCAGAACCGCTAATAGAATTGTCTTCTTCATTCAATTTCACCTCCCTTCTTTTTAAGAATCTGGGATTATAGGAGCAAAAGAAATGCCAGAGAAAGCTATCGGATAATAATTTTTAAGTAGTTGAAATAATTTAATAAAATTTTATTAGAAGGGAATTCTGTGGAAGCAATGTTGTTGCAAGATTCAACGCAATTCCAAGAAGTGTTGCAAAAATCTACAACCCTTCTTTTCCCAATATTCTATAGAGAGTGGTACGGTCAATCCCCAAGATCTCTGATGCCTTCTTTTTATTTCCTCCGGTCTCTTGAAGCACCTTTAAAACATATCTTTTTTCTAACTCTCTTAATGATAAGGGCTTTTCAGGAATGAGAATCTCCGGGCCCTTGATTTCTTCGAACATTTTTCTTGGAAGGTCTTCAGGAAGAATAATAGGATGAATTGAAAAAATGACTGCTCTCTCTATTGTATGCTCCAATTCACGGACATTTCCCGGCCAGGAGTATTGGGTAAGGATTTCGAGAGCCTCCGGTGAAATGTGAGAGATATTTTTATGATTCTCTTCAGAAAATTTCTGGAGGAAGTGGCTTGCCAGTAATGGGATGTCTTCCTTCCTTTCCCTCAAAGAAGGAAGTGTGATGGTTACGACGTTGAGTCGGTCAAAGAGGTCCTCCCTGAATTTTCCACTTTTCACAAAGGGTTCTAATAGTTGATTCGCAGCCGCAATAACCCGTACATCCACTTTAATACTTTCCGTTCCGCCAACCCTTTTGATTTCATATTCCTGCAGAAATCTTAAAAGCTTCGATTGCATCGAAAGGTTAAGATTTCCCACTTCGTCAAGAAAGAGCGTTCCGCCATCCGCCTCTTCGAAGAGGCCCCTTTTGGCAGAGGAGGCTCCTGTGAAAGCTCCTCGGACATGGCCGAATAACTCACTTTCTATTAACGTCTCTACCAATGAGGCACAATCGACAGGGATGAAGGGTCGGGTGTTCCTCTGGCTATTATAATGAATAGAGCGGGCGATGAGTTCTTTTCCTGTTCCTCTCTCTCCGCAGAGGAGAACCGTAGACTTTGTATCCGCCACTTTCGCGATGGTTTTATAGACTTGAAACATTTGAGGGGTTCGTCCGATGACATTTTTAAATTGGTACTTGTCCAGAAGTTCCTGTCGATAATATTTGTTTTCTTGGATAAGCCTTCTCTGCTCCAAGGCTCTCTGGACGGTGAATTTGATCTCATCAAGTTTGAAAGGTTTGCTGATGTAGTCGAAGGCTCCCTCACGGATCGCCTCGATGGCCGTCTCAATTAATCCAAAGGCTGTGATCATAATGACGGTGGTGTCCGGAGCGTTCTTTTTGAAGAATCGAAGCACTTCCATCCCATCTTTTTCTCCCATCCGTACGTCGGTGATGATGATGTCGAAAGGGTTGTCCATTCCTCGAGTAATAGCTTCTTCGCCGCTCAAGGCGGTGGAGACTTCATAGCCTTCTTTAGAGAGCACTTCTTTTAATAGGTCGATGGTGA
>CAZEKS010000173.1:0-5411 GCA_964512795.1 uncultured Syntrophaceae bacterium | reverse complement strand
GGAGTTGAAGGAAGAGAAAGCGGCAGGGGCTTACTATATGGAGAAGAAATATGGGATGGAGGGTTACGAAACAAAAGGGTTTTCCACACCCTCAAAAAAGATCGAGATCTATTCGGAAGCCTTTAAGAAAGAAGGGTTTGATCCTCTGCCCACTTATCGAGAACCCGATCAGAGTCCTATGGGAGATCCCAAATTATTTAAGAAGTATCCTCTTATTCTCACGACGGGAGCTCGAAATCTTTACTATACCCACACCCAGCACCGAAATATCAAGGGTCTCATAGAGAGGAGTCCGGAAGCGTATGCAGAGATAAATTCCAAAACAGCAAAGCGATATGAGATAAGAAATGGAGATCCGATTATTGTTGAATCGAACCGGGGAAAAATCAGGGTTAAGGCCCTTGTGAATGAGGATATGATGGAGGAGGTGGTTAGTATTCCTCATGGCTGGTCCGGTGAGGCCAATGTGAATCTGCTTACGGATGTCCATTGTCGGGAGCCTATCATGGGCTACCCCCAGATGAAGTCGCAACTCTGCTCAATCCGAAGGGCCTAATTTTTAGCCCTTGTAGCGGTAGTGGGTCTTCCCGATCCCGAACTCGGAGAGATCGTTTGCGCCTGCATCGTTCTCAGAGAAGGGACCCAGGCAACCGCAGAAGAGGTGATTGATTTTTATAAAAAGCAATTGGCCAATTATAAAGTGCCCAGGAGGGTAGAGTTTATGGACAGCCTTCCCTCCGCACTGGCAACGAATAAGATCCGAAAGTCCGCATTGGTCGAGGATCTTAAATCCAAGATTGATCGAGAGAAGTTAAAAACAGAAGGTTAAGAGTGAGGGTTAAGTCAAGAGGTTAGTAGGGGAAAAGATTATACAGGTGCTGCAACCGCATCATCATCGATGATTCCAAACTTAGCCCGATTGACACCCATATCCGTGGGCGATTTATAGAATGAATGTTCTTTAGTTATCTTTTCGATAATCCGTCTGAGGACCGGAAAGGCCTCCACATCGCGGTTGTAGTTCACAGATGAAAATCTAATGGTTTATTTCCGCCCCCTTGTGTTTAACCCCTTTCATCCATAGGCTTGAACGACAGTAGGTTCAGGCATAAATATTTATTCCTACTGCCTCCAGCTTCTTCTCGGCCTCCAAAACGGTCCGCTCAATGAGTTCTTTGCACGTGGGGATATCCTGAATGCCGCCGACAGACTGTCCGGCAAATATAAACCCTTCCTTTTGGTCACCCTCATTAATCGCCTTCAGATGGTGGATCGCCCCATTGGCCGAGCGAGCCTGAATCAAAAGGTTCTTTCCTTCATCGGATTTCATCATGCTCCAACTGAGGCCGATGAATTTCGAGAGGGAAAGGTTCAGAATCCGCTTGACCTCCAAGGCGCTCCTCACCAATTGAAAGAGCGGGAAACCTCCTTTCATCATGGCTTCCGCTCCAGGGCTTTTTAACACTCTGCCAGGCAATCCGTCGAAGACATCACTGTACAAGGTGTCCTGCTCAGTCGCTTCAATGACAAGTTTCTTGAAATTTTCGTGTACATGACTTTCCTGGGTCACAATAAACCGAGTGCCCATAGAAATGGCATCCGCTCCCAGTACCAATGCGGCGGCCAGTCCTCTTCCATCGTAGAAGCCCCCGGCGGCGATCAAAGGGATCTTTACCTGACTGGCCACCAAGGGAATCAAGACCATCGAAGTCGCCACGTCTCCATGGGCGGCGGCTTCGTGGCCGGTGACCACAAGCATATCGCAACCCAACTGGGCAGCTCGAGCTGCATGCCGGGTGATCGCGATGGTTCCCATGACCTTCCCCCCGTAGGCATGAACCTGATCAATGAACCAGGGTTTTCCTAAGGAATAATTGATGAGAGGGACTTTTTCCTCGATGGCGATTTCGATATTTTCTTTGGCTCCAGGGCCGATCAGGATCTGGTTGATTCCGAAGGGTTTATTGGTGAGCTCTCGAATCTCCCGGATATTCTTTCGCGTTTCTTCGGGAGTAGAGGCAGCCGTGGCGAAAATACCTAATCCTCCTGCGTTACAGACAGCCGCTACCAATTTGGGGGTTGTAGTCCAATTCATTCCTGCCAGCATAATGGGGTGTTTTATCCCAAGCATCTCCGTGAATCTCGTTTTGATCATAGGCCCTCCTATAGAAATTCTTATTGGATTACTTCCCCACCCAGCAAGGCTCTCGCCTTTCAAAGAATGATTTGATCCCTTCTCGAAAATCCTATATTTGCGTACTCAATATAAAAAGTAGCGTGCAGATTCCTGGTGAGCTTCCAGGGACCGCTCCAGGCCCAGGAACATGAGTTGCTTTAACATTTGCACAGCCAAACGACTCTATACCACAATTCCCTCTCGCAGCGCAACATTTTGCCCTTGCCCACTTTACGAAAATGCTGCAGCATGCCCCCTGTACGCGGGGAGGTTTACGCTTTTTCAGGCTATTCAGAAGAAGGGTAAGACAAAACTTCTGGGAAGTGGGACCGGGGATTGGGAATGGCTTGCAAATGGTTAAGGGACTTGATAAAATTTTATTAGATAAACGTTAACTCCATCTGCATTGAAAGAGAATGCAGATGAATCTGTCGCTAAGGAGGGATAGATCATGAAAAAGCTTTTAAAGGTAGCCGGGATCGTGGTGGGAATCCTGATTCTTCTGGTCATTGGACTCAGTATTTTCGTTAAGAGTTATCTCTCAAGTGATCGGCTCAAACCAATCATTCTGCCAAAGGCTGAAGCCATGACCGGGAGAAAGGTCCTTTTAGATGAGATCAGTGTTTCTCTCTTTAAAGGAATTGTAGCAAAAGGGTTGAGTGTCAAGGAGAAGGATGGACAGAGAGATTTTGTGAAGGTGGGGAGATTTGTCCTTTCGTACCGGCTTTTACCCCTTCTGAAAAAGCAACTCGTCATCAGCAAGATCGAAATTGGTTCTCCCTCCATCTCTATCAAGAAGGAGAGGGGAGGGAGGTATAACTTCAGCGATATTACAGAAAAGCGCTCCAAGGGACCCCAGGAACCCCAGAAGCCATCCGGCCCTGGACAGCAAGCGCTTCCCGTCTCCATCGTCGCAGATCGGTTTTATATTCGAAATGCCAGTTTGACGTTTGTCGACGAAGGGAAAGGATTACCCGATATCTCCATTGCTTTGGATGCAGAGTTTAAGGGAGCTTTAGAAAAGGATGGTACGCCCCGTATGGATTTCGGACTCGTCTCCTTTAAGGAGATCAAAGCTAAACTGAAGGATATAGAAGTTAAGGTTTCAGGTAAGATTGAGATGGATGCGAAGACAGTCCGGGCCAATCTCCAAACGATGATCGGAAAGGATACCATTGAACTTTCGGCAACAGCCAAAGATTATCGTTCAGCGCCCGATATCGTCGCCAATCTCCATGCCAAAACGCTTGACCTTCAACATCTGATGGGCTTGAGCGGCGAAAAGAAGGTGCAAGAAGATCGCCCCCAGCCGAAGAAGAAAGCGGAGCCCTCCGGGGGGGGCATGGCGCAAAAACTTAAGGCTTCAGGACAGATCACGGTGGATAAGGCGACCTACCAGGATTACACGGTCAAAGATCTTCGCATGCAATACAAGTACGCAAAGGGTGAAATGAGGATCGATCCCTTTGGACTGCAATTCTCCGGGGAAGGGTTCTTCACGGCCGAGGGGTCTCTCAATGGAAACCTTCAGTGTGCCACGGAGGACGCATTACGGATTCAAAAGACTTTGAGAGGGACGGCGGCGGCTAAACTTGGCAAGGGGGCTATCAAACAATCTCAGATTTTTGATGCGATTGCGTTCCTCACCGGCATTCCGTCCCTGAAGAATCCTGGCTTTGACGAAGGCCTATTCGATTTTGACGTGAAGGATGGAAGGGTATTCCTCAATGGCTGGATCCTTTCTTCTCTTTTTAAGGTCAGTCCGAAGGGCGTGGTTGACTTTGAGAAGAGGCTGGATATACCGACAGAGCTCAAGCTTGCGCCGAGTCTTACAGGAAGCCTGAAAGGAAGACTCGCTGCATTAAAACTCCTCGAGGATGAGCAAGGTTGGAAAGTCATTCCTCTCAAGATCAAAGGCACGACGGAAAAGCCCAGCGTCAATCTGGATGAGGAGGCCTTAGGGAAGCAATTAGGCCGTGGTTTGGCCAAAGAGATTGAAAGGCGCCTCTTCGAACCAAAGCAAAAGGAGTCCGATAAACCCTCAAAGAAAAAGAAGTCAAAAGATATCCTGAAAGAACTCCTTGAAGAATAAAGTGTGAAGGTTTTTAACTCTTTGGCTCCATAAAAAAAAGCCCAGGCCATCCTGGGCTTTTTTCCAATATCCTACCTTGCCAATTTGGTAAACTTCGCACCCTCAATGGTTGCGTTTGCCATCAAACCCCTTTGACCAAACATGAATGCGACAATGGGGTCCTTAATGTTTACCGTGTCGATGGATTTTCCTGCCCCAACATCGATAAAGGCCGCGGACCCATCCACCCCCACCTTCCAGCCGGAACTCTTCCGGAAATGATTAAGAGCCTCGTCTTGCTTAAATACAAGGATTAGATTTTTCTTCTGGGCCCCGATCTGAAGTCCAACCGAGCCGGCTGCGATGCTATAATATTCAACCGTCTTTCCTCCAATCCTCATGGCCCCCTCGCCATACTCTCCTCCTACACCCACTCCTACCTTTACAATGTTCGGGATAATGAGCACACCCTTGGCGGCATTGAGGAAATCCTTCCCACCTTTTACGTGTTGGAGAAAAAATTCGAGAGCCGCATTGACCTCTGAATTAATCTCCTGGGCCGTTTTAGCAGAGGAAGTTGAGACAGAGACAATTCCTATAATGAGCGCCAGACTAGTAGCAAAAGCCAAAATTTTGAAAACTCTTTTTGTCATGTCTATGGATCGTTTCTCCATAGGATCCCCCTCCTTTTTCAAAAGTTTACTTTATGGAAAACCCGTTCTTTTTGCACCACCTTATTTTAACATAAACAGACTGGCTGATCTTAAAGCTTTGTTTTTAGTGAATCTGGTAGTAGGTCTTTCAAATAAGGATATGCTTCAATAAGATGAGAAATATCAGCAAAATCCTTGTGACGTTTGCTCTTGCGTTTTTGCTCATCAAAATATGCCCATATTTTGCCTTGCAGTATATCCTCTACCGCCGCAACCTTCATCTCATAGCCCATAATCTCTTTTATTGAAGAGCGAGCGATAAAGGCCTGATAACGGGGATCGGTTTGTAATTGGATTCGTAAATCAGATTTTGTGCTGCTGAGATTCATACTATGAGGGAACTTCTCTATATCAAAGATTTTCCCGGCTTCCTTCAGCAAATTGTCTGTTGCCTCTGTGACAACCACCAAATCTAAATCCAAGCTAACTACAGGTTCAACATAGGCATTAA
>CAZEKS010000172.1:0-5426 GCA_964512795.1 uncultured Syntrophaceae bacterium | reverse complement strand
AGACCTCACCCACTATCTTCGTGAGGAAAAGTTCGATATTCTCAATGTCCACCACTCCCATGGCCATCTCTTAGGCGGGATCGCTGCGAGGAGGTCAGGCCATCCTGTCATCGTGATTCGCACCGACCATAAGCGAGACCCTTTGAAGCCCAGCTTCGGGAATCGATTTCTCATCTCTCAGTTCACGGACGGCATGATCACTTTTTCTGAAAGGGCGAGGAGAGAGGATGCGGAACATTTCGGGCTCCCTCTGGAAAGGGTCCAGAAGATCTCGCCGGCCTTGGATCTCAATCGGTATGACCCAAAGAGGGAATTTAAGGAGATAAGGACTCTTTTTGGAATTGGATCGAAGGAAATCGTGATCGGGATGATCGCCCGATATCAAAAGTATCGAAGGACAGCTGTCTTTTTGGAGGCGGTGAAAACGATTGCCAAAGAATTTCAAAATGTGAAAGTTCTCTTGGTTGGCCGATCGAGTCAGATAGAGCAGAGTGTCATTCGACCCATGAAACAGCTCGGCGTTGAAAAGTGGGTCGTTCTCGCAGGGTATCGGACAAAAGACTACCTCGATACCTTAGCCAGTATGGATATCTTTGTCTTCTTAATGGCGGGCTCTGATGGAACAGCCAGGGCCCTGAGAGAGGCCATGGCCATGGGCAAACCGGTGATCGTGGCCAATCGGGGGATGCTCCCCGAGTTGGTGGAGGATGGCATTTCAGGTTTGGTGGTGAACGATACCCCGGAAGACCTTGCCAATGCAGTCCTTCAACTGCTTCATCACCCGGAAATGAGGGAGGCCCTGGGAAAGGCGGCTTATCAGAAGGCCCATCAGGATTTCCAGTTGGGTCGACAAGTGGAGGCCGTTGAGGGATATTATCAGGAGATGGTCAAGCTTGGGAAAAGAAAGTAGGCCCCGTTAGAAATGACGGGGCTTTAAATCATGCTTTATCTGAAAGGTATTTAAACATTGATGAATTCGCAAGAGGTTGTCATTCCCGTGAAAACGGGAATCCAGGAAAATTTTAAGTACCTAAAAAGACTGGATTCCTGCTTATGCAGGAATGACAGAAATAGCCTTTTCAGAATTCTTACGAGACTATCAATATTGAATAAAGCCTATCCCTGCTCTTAAAAGTGGGGTTTTCTAACGGGGGAAATGGGGAATTTAATTCTTAAAAGAGTTACGAGAGGCGAGATCAAGGGTTGTGTGAGAGGGGAAGTGTTGGATGATCTTCCCCCCACTTTTTTTGACGACCCCATCTCTTCTGTTCGGGAGATGGGGGGGGAGGTCATCAAGGAATCAATCTGGAGGTGGGCGGCTATTTTCTGTCTTTCGAAGGGCAGGAGAATTTTTTTTAAGAAGGATAAAGCAAAGGGTTGGGCAGAGTATGTGAAATATCTTTTTTCTCCCACGAAGGGACAGAAAGAATTCCTCATAGCTTCCCAATTAGAAAGGAGAAACCTCAATATCCCTAAACCCTTGGGCTGGTTGGAGAGGGTCCGGAGGGGTTTGGTCAGGGAGAGTTATTACCTCTCAGAGGCCACTGGGACAGGGGTTTCATTCATCGAGGAGGTTGCGAAATCAAAAGAACCTCGTTCGATTATTGAATTAGCGATGACCGTAAGGAAGTTTCAAGATGCAGGATTATTTCATCAAGATCTTCACGGGGGAAACTTTTTGTGGGATGGCGCCTCCTTATTTCTCACCGATTTACACCATACCAAGATCGTGGAGTCCCTCTCTCTGAATCAGAGGTTATGGAACCTTGCACACCTTTTTCATTCTTTAAGATCGACGTGGGGAGAAAGAGAACAACTCCAATTTCTGGATCAATATTTCGAAGGGATCTCCGACGGGTCTAAGAAAAGAGAGATTTTATTTCAGAAGATTTATCCCGCCATGGACCGTCTTCAAAAAAGGCAGTGGCGAAGCAGAACGAAACGGTGCCTAAAGGAAAGCACAGAGTTTTCAGTGCATAAGGAGAGGGGGATCTGTTATTTTCATCGGAGGGATTTTCCCTTGGATCGTTTGAAAAGATTGATGGAAGAACACCAGACACTGGTGAGAGAGAGATCCTCTTCACTGGTAAAATATTCTCCAGAGGTGATCGTTTCTATATTGAATGACGAAGGGGAAAAAGTGGGTTTAAAACAGGTTTGTTACCCTCATTTCTGGGGGCGGGTAAAGGAGCATTTCCGTCGTTCAAAAGGACTCAAATCGTGGATAGCGGCCAATGGCATGCGGGCGAGAGGCATTCCGTCTCTTAAACCCCTTGCATTGGCGGAGAGAATAGACTGGATGGGGTTGAAGGAGAGTTTTTTATTCATGGAGGCTCCGGTGAAAGGTCAGGAGATGGATCGATATATTTTAAAAGGGTTTGAAGGTATAAATAGAAAGAGGTTTTTTATTAAAACCTTTGCCCGCTGGCTTGACGGTCTTCATAAAATGAGTTTATACCATAGCGACATGAAAACTTGTAATATCCTTGTCTCAGAGAATGGAGAGACATGGGATTTTCGTCTTCTCGATTTCGAGGATATCAGAATGGATGAGAAGATGAACCGAAAAAAATTGTATAAAAATTTTCTCCAGCTTAACACCTCCACCCCTAAAGTCATCACGAAGGTTGATCGCCTCAGGTTTTTTAGAGAATACCTCCGTTACAACCCCATCGTCAAAGACCAGAGGATTTTTCTCGGGAGGTTATGGCGGGAAAGTCGTCGGAGAGGTTTGGTGTATGTTTCGCCCCAGGGAGTGGTCACAGAGACGATAGGATAAATAGAATGGAGAAACAATTTTCAAATATTTTTCCTCAGAAATGGGCCCAGATCATCATTCTCATTGGGTTCTGTCTGATTCTTTTCTTTTTTAATTTAAACCGCTGGGATCTCTGGAATCCGGATGAGCCACGGTATGCCCAGGTGGCCAAAGAAATGGTGACCAAAGGAGATTGGATTCTGATGCATTACAACGGAGAGGTCTATCCGGATAAACCCCCTCTCTTTTTCTGGTTGATCGCACTCTCGTCCTATCTCTGGCATGGGTTTACCCCTTTTGCCATTAGATTCCCTGCAGCCTTTTTCGGAACGCTGACAGTACTTCTCACTTTTCTTTTAGGTAGGATCCTTTTTCATTCCCGTATCGGTTTCTTTTCTGGATTGATTCTCGCTACAAGTTTGCAATTCGCCTATCTCTCCATAAGGGCCAACATTGATACCACGCTGACGTTTTTTATCACCGCTTCCCTTCTCTGTTTTTGGTACGGCCAAAACAGGCAAGAAAAGAATAAGAAAGGGGATCTCGGAAGGTTTTCCATTTATGGTTTTTATATTGGGATGGCCTTTGCTACTCTGGCCAAAGGGCCGGTGGGCTTTATTCTTCCTCTCTTAGTGACCCTGGTCTATCTCGTCCTTCGAAGGGATTGGAGAGGGATAAAGGAAATGAGACTTCTCCCGGGCATGCTCCTATTCCTGGGGATTATTCTATGCTGGTATCTCCCTGCTGTCTGGAAAGGGGGGCGTGATTATCTAAACGAAACCCTCTTGGTCCATTCGATTCATCGATATTCGCAAGGATGGGCTAAACTCCGGCCCATTTATTACTATCTTTCCGATTTTCCGATTAATTTCTCCCCATGGATCGTCTTCCTCCCATCGGCCTTTGTGTATGCCTATTCCAGAAAAAATTTAGAGAAGAGAAGGGAGTTTCTCTTTCTCACCATTTGGTTTGCGGTCATCTTTATTTTCTTTTCCCTATCAAAGGGGAAGAGAACGCTTTACCTCCTCCCCCTTTTTCCTGCTGCCTCTCTCCTGGTCGGGAGACTCTTGTATGACTTCATTTCTTCTCAAATCGATCATTTCAGACAGGAATGGGTTGTCCTTCCTATTTATGTTTTAATGGGAACGATGCTCGTTACGGGTGCCGTCCTTCCCTGGATCGTTTCGGTCAAGTTTCCTTCCTACCTGAATGATAGTTTTCCATTGGTTATTCTTTTGGTGGGGGGAAGTCTGGCCATGTTTGTTTTGTATCGTTTTAAAAATCATGGAGCCCTGTTTCTCCTCTTGATTGGGATTGTTTCAGCAGGATACTTCTATTCCACTCGGGCAATTTTCCCCCGCCTTAATCACTCTAAATCGGCTCGGTTCATTTCCCAGGAAGTTACATCCCGGATCCAGCCGGGTGGGAAATTGGCCGTTTATGGGAGAGTGTCTACCGCTCCTTACAATTTCTACACAGGGATCGTTCCCATTTTAAATTTGGTAGGTCAAGATAGCCTTTTTCAATTTCTAAATGCTTCAGAAAGGGTGTTTTGCCTCATCACATTCGATGAGTTGAGACAATTTCAGAAAATGGAAGGAATGGTAGAAGTACATCTCATCGCTCGGCATTCAGTGGGGGAAAAAGACGTGGTTCTGATTTCAAACCGCTTAGACCAAGGAAGAAATCTGTGATGGAGACTTCCAACTCCCCGACTCTGTCCGTGGTGGTGCCTGTCTATAATGAGGAGGGAAACCTTCTTATTTTGATTCCAAAGCTCATAGGGATTCTCAAGGACCTTGGATGCTCTTATGAAATGATCTTCGTGGATGATGGAAGTTCAGATGGGAGCCAAAGGATTCTGAGAGAAATGGTCTCTCAAACTCCCTTTCTCCGGATCCTTCGTTTTAAGGAGAACCGTGGGTTGAGCGCGGCCCTCATGGCAGGCATGAGGGAGGCTCGGGGGGAGAAGATCGTTACCTTGGACTCAGATCTTCAGAATGATCCTGCCGATATTCCCAGATTATTGGAGTATTTGGATCGATATGATATGGCGACAGGATGGCGACAGAAAAGGGAAGATTCATGGCTGAAGAAAATCTCCTCTAAGATCGGCAACGCCGTTCGGAACGGGTTGAGCGGTGAAAACATTCAGGACAGTGCTTGCACCCTCCGGGCATTCAAAAGGGAGTGCATTCAAGAGATCCCGGTATTTAATGGGATGCACCGGTTTTTCTCCACCCTGGTCAAGATGGAAGGATACCGTATCATTGAAGTTCCAGTCTCCCACCATCCGAGAAGGTTTGGTAAGTCAAAATACAATATTCGAAATCGCATGGTGCGATCCTTTATCGATCTGCTGGCGGTGAGATGGATGAAGCGGCGTACCCTCCGCTATGAGATTGAGGAAAGAATCTGAGATGGAATGCCATCCATTTTTCGGTTTCGCACTCGATTTGTCTTGAGATTTTTCGGCTTTTTATCCTAGCCTATTTGCCGAGAAATTTTATTTATGAGAAAAAGAAGGTGTTCCCCAATCTCGTTCAATAGGAAAGAGAGGATGTGATGGACGAAAAAAGGAGGTCTTGGCTGAGGAGGGTCCGAAGGATTCCACTTTTTATCGGGGCCTTTTTATTGGTGATCTTTGCGAAACCCGAATTCCCCGGGA
>CAZEKS010000171.1:0-5431 GCA_964512795.1 uncultured Syntrophaceae bacterium | reverse complement strand
GGAAAGCTTTTGAAATTTCGCCATAACGACATGGAAGACCTGGAGCGCATCTTGATCAATATTCAAGATAAGAAGGTAGGCAGACTCATTGTGGTCGATGGCGTATTTTCCATGGAAGGCGATTTAGCGGACCTGAAGCATATTGTCCCTCTGGCTAAAAAATACGGATGCCGCCTGATGGTGGATGAGGCACATAGCTTGGGTGTTCTGGGCAAGGGTGGCCGCGGCACGTGCGAAGAAATGGGTGTGCTGGATAAGGTTGATTTAGTGATGGGTACTTTTTCAAAATCCTTTGCCAGCCTGGGTGGGTTTATTGCCGGCGAAGAAAAGGTGATCTCGTTCTTAAAGCACAATGCCCGGACTTTTATGTTCCAGGCGGCGCCTCCACCCGCCGCCGTGGCAACCGCTTTGGCTGCCTTGAATATTCTGGAACGAGAACCGGAGCGACGGCTAAAGCTTTGGGAAAATGTGCGCTACATGCTTAAGGAAATTCAAGGCATGGGATTTAAGACTTCGCCTACAGAATCCGCCATCATTCCCATCATCATCGGCGATGACTTGAAAACCTTCCGATTTGCCAAGATGCTTGAGCAAGAAGGTGTCTATGTCAATCCCGTGGTGTCTCCAGCCGTTCCTCCAGGGATGGCGTGCCTGCGGACTTCTTATACGGCGACGCATTCCCGCCAGGAACTGGACTATGCCTTAGAGAAGCTTAGAAAAATTGGGACGGAATTGGGTTTGATCGGACCCAATGCTCCGGGAGCACCGATCGACATCCGTACGATTTGTGAGGAAAAAAGCGATCAGATGAATTTCTTGAAACTGCCCTGGAAGATCTACACCGAGAACCACCATTGGGTGCCTCCCATGATTACGGATGTGGAGACGATTTTTGATCGTAAAGAAAATATTTTTTATGCCCACGGCGAGGCAAAAGCTTTTTTGGCTTATCGAGGCAGCGAGATGGCAGGCCGGATTGTGGCCGCCATTGATGATCGTGCCAATCGGTATCATAACGAGCGCGCGGGCTTCTTTGGCTTTTTCGAGGTGGACCGGGACTACAGAGCCGCCGCCGCGCTTTTAGATGCCGCCAAACAATGGTTGTCAGACCGAGATATGAAAATCATGCGCGGGCCGATGGCTTTTTCGCAGCTGGATGGGATGGGTTGCTTAGTGGAAGGGTTTGATTATCCGCCGGCCATTATGATGCCGTACAATCCTGATTATTATCCGGAAATTTTGGAGAAATATGGTTTCGAGAAAGAGAAAGATTTTTATGCCTATTGGATGGATGCACGTGAACCTTTCCCTGGGCGTTTGGAGAAACTATCCGAGCATACCCAGAAAAAGGAGGGGATTGTCCTACGGCACCTGAACATGGGCCGGTTCCGCCAGGAGATGAATACCCTGATGGGGATATTAAACGATGCCAACAGTCAGGAATTCGGTTTTACTCCTTTGAGCGAAAGCGATCTGCACTATTTTAGCGCTAAGCTTCGGCCTGTGATTGAAAGAGAACTGGTGAATTTTGTGGAGGTCAAGGGCAAACCGGTGGCGTTCTCGATGATTTTGCCGGATTATAATGAAGTGCTCAAACGCTTCGACGGCCGCGTGGGGATTGCCGACATGTTGAAATTTTATTTCTACTCCAAGCAAATCAAGACCCTGCGGTTTACCATGTTGGCTGTGCGCAAAGCCTTCCAGCGCCGGGGATTGGAGACCCTCCTGTATCTCGAATCCTTCCGGGTGGCGAAAGCGCGTGGTTATACGGGCGGGGAGCTTTCTTGGATACGGGAAGACAACAACCTGCTCAACAAGGGGATTAAGACCATCGGAGGGAAACGAATCAAAACGTACCGGGTCTATCAATTGAAGCTGTAACGCAAGATCCTCTTTGTAACGGGCAGCATTGATCTCCATCGATCTCAACCGAAGCAAAGGCTTTGATACCCATCTCCCGATTCTCCCGATCTATGATAGAATTAATTAAACTGATTATTACTAGACTAAAACACGGATATAGGATTGCTGAAAATTGCTATCTGGTTTCAGAAACAAGAGATGAATTGGTTGTTGCCTGCGGAGATCATAAGGTGAAATTTTATATGGAACGCCTCCGGGGAAAGCCTGATAGAATTATATATAAAGGAGCTGAAAAAAAATGGATTCCGCCGCATGAAAATGGACCCATATCAGATGAGCAGTATCAATTTGTATTAAATGCGATAGTAAAACACTTTGAAAAACTTGGAGAAGTTGTCGAGTATCGATGAAGAAGGGGACGAAAGTGTCAGGTCTACACGGCCAGTTGCCCAAATAATTTAGGCCCTAACAGGGACTGGGTCTCCTATCCTATTTAAAAACCAAATAGAAACAAATCAATCATTAAAGAACTTCGGTGGCATCCATAAGAAAGTTGACCATTTCAATTGCCGAATGCAGATTGCGGAGTGGGGAATCGAGGATGAAAATGAGAGGAAATGCTACATACATAGAGCATCCTCCTACGCCCCGCCTTGCGGGACTACGGAGGACAGGTAGCGACCACCTACAAAATAGATTTTTTGTGGGCGAGCAGAGCGCACAGCGTCAATCCTTTTCTTGGACTGCAGAGCGAGTCTGTTTGGAGATGGTTTTTGAGCGGTTGGCAAATCAGGCTAGAATTCAAAGGCACGTTGATGGATTTTTGAAATAATTCTATCGGTTTTGTTCTTGGAGCTTTTCCTGAACCCACAAATTAATGAGCGTATCAGCAGATACACCACGTTTCTGCGCGATAGACTGGACTTCTTCAGCAAGTCTCTTATCCAGTGAATAGTAGGTTATTTCAGATTCAATATTTACATCAAAAGCTACGCTCTTGGTTTGATCCCAGAAGCCTGATAAATCGTGGGTATCCCAAAAATCTCCGATTTGTTTGTAGGATTTCGCCTCTGATACGGAACTCTTACCTCTCTTCATATCTCTTCCTCTCTGCAGGCGTCATGTCCCTGGCTGATAAAATAATAGCACGCGCATCTTTTTTGTAGATAAAGAATACAATAAGATACCTTCCGTTCTTGGTCTGCCCCAATGCGGCATATACATTCTCACCTGGCCTGTGACCTTTCTCAATAAACCGAAAATGAGGTCTATTTGTAAGAACCTCAAGGACTTCTCTCTGGTTGATATAATGTTTCCGATCCAGTTTATCAATAATCTCATCGAGCCAGATGAGTCCTTTAATTTTCAACCAGTTATCTCCTGCCAACTACAACTTTATAATACCACACTATCTTGTTTCGGAAAAGGGGGGAATTTGACTAAGGTGAATGACTTACAGGTTCTTCCCTGGTAAAAATCACCAGAAAATATTGAGTTTAGGCGTTTTTTGTGATATAAAAACCCTGGAGTGAATATCCATGCTCAAAGGGAAAAAGGTTGTTTTGGGGGTTACGGGAGGGATTGCTGCTTATAAGGCAGCAGAGTTTGTCAGGCTTTTGGTCAAGGGAGAGGCGGATGTCCATGTAGTCATGACCCAGAACGCCCAGAAATTTGTCACCCCGCTCACGTTTCAAACCCTTTCCGGAAATCTGGTGGTGACCGATCCCTTTGCTCTGCTTGAAGGTGCAGAAATCGGTCATATTGCACTGGCTGATCTGGCAGAATTGGTTGTCATCCTTCCCGCGACGGCGAATATCATTGGAAAGATCGCCCATGGGATTGCTGATGATTTTCTCTCCACCATGGTGATGGCCACCAAAGCACCCGTTCTTTTCGTTCCCTCCATGAATGTCAATATGTGGGAAGACAAAGCCCTCCAGAAAAATATTCAGACCTTACTTGAGATAGGCTACCATCTCATGGAACCTGGAGAAGGGGAGTTGGCTTGTCATTGGTATGGGAAGGGAAGGCTGCCCGAATTGAATGAGATAGTGGAGAAGATGGAAGATCTTCTATCCCCAAAAGATTTAAAAGGGGAGCAGATCCTGATCACGGGGGGGCCCACTCAAGAGCCACTTGATCCTGTTCGATTCATCACCAACCGTTCCTCCGGGAAGATGGGATATGCCCTGGCAAAGATGGCCAAGCGCAGAGGCGCAGAAGTTATTTTAATCACAGGCCCGATTTCTCTTCCTCCCCCACGGACTGATATAAAATGGGTTCCTGTTCAATCAGCGGAGGAGATGAGAAAGGCTGTTTTCGCCCACTTAGAGGGATCTTCCGTTGTGATCAAGGCAGCGGCTGTCTCAGATTATCGTCCCAAGGTAATCAGTCAGAAAAAAATTAAAAAGGGAGATTCCGAAACTACCTTAGCGCTGGAGAGGACGAAAGACATCCTTGAAGAGCTTGGAAAAAAGAAAGGAAGTCGAATTCTCGTTGGATTTGCTGCTGAAACAGAGGATTTGATCGCCAATGCTAAGAAGAAATTGCAGGAGAAGAATCTTGATTTGATAGTGGTGAATGATGTGACCAAACCAGGAGCTGGTTTTGGTTCGGATACCAATCAGGTCAGGATCTTATACCCCTCTGGCCAAGCAAAAGATCTTCCTTTACTAGGAAAGGAGGAGGTGTCGCAATTGATCCTCGATGATGTGGTAAGATTGTTGAAAAAAAGAAAAGATTCTCGAAAAACGTAGAGCCAGTGTTTGAATTCCCTGCCCCCGAGTACAGGTTGTGGAACGTATTATTTAATCCGCTTTTTTCTCTGCCCTTTTTTCTTCCGCTTTTCCACTTTGTCCTTTTTCCGTCCCGTCTTTCTCTGCCTTTTTCCCTTCCTTTCGACTTTTTGATGGATAATCGTTCACATAGAAACCAGACCCTTTCAGGACAAAGTTGGTTGCTGAAATCATTTTTTTCGCTGGCCCTAAACATTTAGGACAGGTTACTTTACAATCTTCATCTATTCTATGAAAGATCTCAAAGACCTCTTTACACTGGTGACATTGATATTCATAAATGGGCATGCTGAATACCTCCCCGTTAAGCTTGCAGTTCTGATCTGGTGCTAAATTCTTTTTTTAACTTTTTTAATGCTTCACTTTCAATCTGTCTCACCCGCTCCCTTGAAAGTTTGAGGTGGTCCCCAATTTGCTGAAGGGTGAGGGGCTCTTCGGCCATGATTCTATTTTTGATCACGTAGACTTCTTTCTCGTTTAAACGTTTCATCGCATTCTGAACCTCGTTTTCCCGAATCCTTTTTTCTTCTTCCTGTGCGAAGGCCTCTTCTTGGTTTGGAGATTCTTCTTTAAGAAGGTCGAGGTAGGTGAGTTCCTGGCCTTCGTCAAAAGGAGTATCGAGAGAGAGGTCTCTTGAAGACATCCTCTGTTCCATCTCCACGATATCCTCTTTGGCCACATCTAAATCACGAGCCAGAAGTTCGTATTTCTTTTCGTTTTCTCCATTGGATTCCAATGCCTTTCTTACCTTTCCAATCTTATAGAAAAGTTTC
>CAZEKS010000170.1:0-5454 GCA_964512795.1 uncultured Syntrophaceae bacterium | reverse complement strand
AAGAGATTTCCAGTATCAATGACCTGCAAGTTTGCCAGTGAATAAAACCTCTTAAGAAGATAAAGAAGATCCCGCGAAGTCTCTTGTCGCTCTATAGACCATTGGCCTCGACACCTCTGATCCTGTGTTCATCGCGGATGCGGGCATGGGTTCGGTTTCTTGGGAGTGAACGACCATATTGCATACTGAAAAGATTACCCCTCGATCCTTTCACCAGGATCGAGGGGTAATCTTCATTTTACCCGATGAACATGAATGTCAGTTCTTCGCTTTCTTTATTTGACCGGTGCCAGCTTGAGCTTCCATACACTTGGCACAGGTGGATAAACGGGCATACGTTCCCCGTCCCACCACTGCATAGCGATGAACGGTTTGAAGCACAAACCTTTCTCGTTGAATTTGACGTCGCCCATCATGGTCCCTTTAAATTCGCCTCCGAAGACTGCATCCCTTACCTTTGCGGAATCAATGGACCCGGCCTTCTCAATTGCCATAGCGAAGTTCTGGACATTGGCGTAATAAAGTCCGATGCTGACGGAGTCCATCTTGAACGCCTTCTTGAACCGCTCTTGAAGATCTTTTGCCCCTGGAGCCCCAGCTTTCTCACTCCAGAAGCCGTCCATGATAATATAGTTGGCATTCTTGCCCAAGGCTTTTATGAACTCAACGGGCCAAAACCCTTTCCACCCGTGTATATACTTCAGTTTCAGATTCGCCTCCTTCATCTGGCGCACCAAGGTGATGCTGTCCGTGGGAGAACCTAACCAAAGTAAGGCATCTACCTTTGCGGACTTCCATTTCAAGATATGGGAAGAGAAATCTTTGGAACCAGGAGCATAGGGGTCGGCAACAGCAAATGTATAGCCATATTCCTTGGCAAATGCCTTGAAACCCTCTCCAAACCCCTGACCATCCTGGTTGTCCTCCATCATCAGGGCCGGCCTCTGCGGCCTCTGGTCTTTTGGCAGTTGTTCTTTCCAGATCACGAATGGGGTTCTGGCTGCCTCGGGCGCGCTCGTGAACATGTCAGATGCCCACTTGAAATTTTCTTTCTCTATGAAGTCCAGCCAGCTGGAGCAGATTGCGTAATATACTTTGTACTTTTCGCAGACGGTGGCGGCGGCGATATTGATCGGAGTAATATTGCTGGAGAGAGCCAGGTCTATCTTGTCGACTTTAATCAGCCTTTCCATTGCAGCAGCCCCCCCATCGGCCGTGCTCTTGTCATCCGCGAAGATAAGCTTTATTTTTAACTTTTTACCCAGGTTCTTGACAAAGACACCTCCTTTCTTGTTGATGTCGGCGACCGCCTGTTCATAGGCCCATTTCTGCTCCGCACCAGTCATAACATTCATACCGGTCAGGGAATTGATCGCGCCAACACGAATCTCATTCTTTTCCGCTGCCGAAACCCCGCTAACGGGTATCAGACACACTGCTAAAAGGAAAAAGAATAATCCCAACCATGCTAAAATTTTTTTCTCAGACATTTTATTCCTCCTTTTGTTTATTAGGTTTGTTTGTAAAAATCTAATCTGGTAAACATCCAGGGAAAATTCATCTTCTCTAAACCGACTTCCTTCGGCCAATCCCTTGAAGCACAATTTCACCTCCTTCCTCATATGATTCATTAAACCTAACCAGACCTATTTGAAACTTCCCCCTCACCCCCACCCTCTCCCGCTAAGGGAGAGGGGATAATAGGGTTACAATCCACGAGATTTTATCGTATCGATCAACCCAATGAGGCCCCTTGGCATGAACTTCATCACAATGATGATAAGAAGTCCTGCCACGATGGGATGCAACTGGACCAAATAGATGTCTGTCACGACAAATAGAGCATTCATAAAAAACGCCCCTATCACCGGACCTATGATCGTGCCGTTCCCTCCTATCACGCACATGAGGATAGGATAGAGGGTCCAGTCAAGCTTCAATACGGAGTCAGGGTTGATATGAAACAGGTAAATGCCATAGAGGCTGCCGCAGAGACCCGCGAGAAAAGCTCCGGCGGAAAAAGCAAAGATCTTATACTTCAGGAGATGGATTCCATGTGAAGCGGCCGAAGTTTCGTCTTCCCGGATGGCCCTCAAGGCCAGACCCACCCTGGCCCTTGTTAAAAAATATACCCCGGCAGTCGCAAAAATGGCAAGAAAGAGGCCGGTCCAGTAATAGGGCCTCATGGACTCAAAGACCGTGGAAGGAAGATGAAGGCCGTCTGACGCCCCCGTAAAGGCTCCTCCTTTAACGAAGACTACCTTTATAATCTCTCCCACTCCCAAGGTCCCGAGGGCAAAGTAATCGCCCCTGAGTCTCGAGAGCAAGGGGACTCCAATGATAATGGCCAAAATGACCGGAACGAGACCACTCAGGATCATGGTCACCGGATCAAAATAATAACCTGTTTTTGTGATATTACGAAGCCAGATGATTCCGGTTGTGTAAGCCCCAAGGCCGAAGAATGCATGCTGGCCCATACTGATCAGTCCGGTATATCCTGCTACAAGGTTCCATCCCTGGGCGATGATCGTATAGCAAAAAGAAAGAAATAAAAAATATCCAAAGTAGGAAGTGCTGACATCGAGAAAAAACGGCACGATGGCAAAAGCGATTGTAACCAGAACTGTAAGAATGATAGCTCTCTTATCTTTCATATCTTACGCCTTTTGAATGGACCGGACAAAGAGACCCTCTGGCTTGAACATCAGCACCAAGAGAAATACTGCATAGGATATGGCATCGGACCATCCGCCGCTGAGAAAAAAGGATGCCAGGCTCTCAAGGAGCCCCAAAATAATTCCTCCTAATAGGGCGCCAAACACATTGCCGATGCCCCCGAGGGCCAATGAGATCAGGGCCTTTAGGACAAAGATAAACCCATAAAAAGGATCGAAGGGATAGATCGTTGCCAGGCTGACCCCTGCTATCCCCGCAAGTCCGATACCAATCGCGAAAGCTACGGCATTGACCCGATGAGAACCGATTCCCACCAGGGCGGCAGATACCATATCCTCTGAAGCAGCCCTTACGGCCATCCCAATAAGGGTCTTTTTCAGAAAGAGGACAACGCCTGCAGTTGAAAGGATAGCCATCAATAATGCTACCAGCCTGGTAAAGGTGAGATCTATCCCTATGGGTCTGAATACCAAGGACGTGTACCCTGTCGTGATTGACCTTGGGTTGCCTGTCCAGACCACCGTCATGAGATTCTCCACAAGAAACATCAGTCCGATGGCGATTAAAAGCGAGATGTTCTTGTCCTCTAAAGCGGCAGCCTCTTTGAAAAGGGCCTGATAGATTCCCATGCCGAGCAGTAGAGACATTGGAACAACAAAGATAAAAGAAAGATATGGATCAATGCCGAAGAGTGTGAATAACCAATAACAGATATAAGCGAAAAAGATGATAATGGTTCCCTGCGCAAGAAAAATGATCCGCATGGTCCCGAAGATCAGGCTGAGTCCAATGGCGGCTATCCCGTACATGGTCCCAAAAAGAATACCATTGACCAAAAGCTGAATAATAAGTCCAAAACTTAAGTATTTAAGCATTAGCGTTTACCCCGTTAGAAAATCCTGCTATGTTTGGTGAGGTTGATAAAAATAAACAATATCCATCTTAGAAAGAATGGTGCTTAAAATCCCATCCTTTCTAACGGGGTTTACTCCAGCGTTCCCCTATGTAGACCTTCTGAATTTCTGGATCAGATAAAAGTTCATGCCCTCTGCCACTCATAGCAATCTTCCCGGTCTTCAGGACGTAGGCCTGATGGGCAATCTTCAAGGCCTGATGAATGTTCTGCTCCACAAGAAGGATGGTCACCTTCTGATTGTTCAAGGTACAAATAAGTTCAAACATCGTCCTCACAAGAATAGGACTGAGTCCGAGAGAAGGCTCATCCAACATCAGAAGGTCCGGCTGTGCCATCAGAGCCCTCGCAATCGCCAGCATCTGCTGCTCACCTCCACTCAATGAACCCGCTGTCTGTTTTTTTCTCTCTTTCAACACGGGGAAAAGACCATAAGCTCGCTCCAAGGACTTAGCAAAAAGGGGGCGGGCCCTGGGAGGATAGGCGCCAAGTCTCAGATTCTCCAGAACCGTAAGTTTAGAAAAGAGACGCCGCCCTTCCGGCACATGGGAGATACCTATATCCACCACCTCCTGCGGTCTTAGCTTGACCAGAGATCTCCCCGAAAAAAGGATCTCCCCTCTTCTGGCGTGGATGATCCCTGAAATCGTCTTTAGAAGGGTCGTTTTCCCAGCCCCGTTAGCTCCAACCAACGCAACAATCGCTCCTCTATCCACATGAATAGATAAATCCCAGACGGCCTGAACATCACCGTAGAGGACATCCAACCCCTTCACTTCAAGCAGGTGATTCTCCAAGGTAAGCCTCTATCACTTTCTTATCATTCGCTATCTCGTCCGGTTTCCCATCGGCAATCTTCAAACCGTAATCCAGCACCACCACCCGATCACAAAAATCAAGGACGGCATCCACCTTATGTTCGATCCACAAGACAGCGATCTTTCTCTCATCCCTTGCCCGCTTGATAACCTGAAGTACCTTATGGATCTCAGATGGATTAAGACCGGCCATCGGCTCATCCAACAGTGTCACCACCGGCATGGAAGCCAAGACCATCGCCACCTCCAGGAGACGCCGGTCTGAAAGGGTGATATGTGCTGCCATGATATCTTTCTTCTCTGATAACTCCACAAGATCCAAAGCCTCTAACGCTCTCTTCCGAGCCCCCTTCCCTTGATGCTTCCGCCCATAAACAGAACCCACCATGACATTTTCTAATACGGTCATCTTCAAGAAGGTCTTAATGAGCTGAAAGGTCCTGGCAATTCCCATGTGGCATATCTTGTGGGAAGCGAGGCCGGTAATTTTCTCCCCCTGCAAATAAACATCGCCACTATCCGGTTTGTAGATCGAGGTGATGACATTGAAAAGTGTCGATTTGCCCGCACCATTCGGACCGATCAGCCCTACGATCTCCTCCTGCTCCAGGCGTATGTCTACATCTAACAAGACCTGCAGCCCACCAAAGCTCTTACAAATCTTATCTAACCTGAGAATAGGGCTATCCCAATCCATTTTTTAAGTCCTTGTCCTGTATTGTCTCGGAGGTAACGATAGGGGTAGACGCCCATGTTCAATGCTTTGATGTAGATATCATGGATCTTACAATTGTAATCATGTGCAATTTCCGATGTCTGACTATCCTCCAAGATCATGATCTCTCTCCCCACCGGATCTTTGACTGGTTTGGATCTTGAGCGAAGAACATGGCACAGATGATTTGGTTCTTTGAACTCCTTTTCAGCATTCATGATCTTGAATTACCCTCCAGCCATCTGTGGGAGTATATGGACAATATCACCCTCAATCAAGGCTGTCTTTTCATCGGGAGTATTGCCATTAAGAAGAACTGTTACACGCAT
>CAZEKS010000169.1:0-5487 GCA_964512795.1 uncultured Syntrophaceae bacterium | reverse complement strand
GCGGGCTGCAAGCTCTTTTAGAAGACGGGCCGGTTAAAAAATGCTGTATTGTTTGCTTGGAAAAACAGCCCCGCCAGCTGACAAAAAATATTGAGGCGATACCCTGGCAGATATTTATCGGACGGTTATGGCACGGTGAATTTGAATAGAAAACAACTACCCTATTTCATTAAGGCAGAAACCGTGAAATTGGCAAACATCGTAGGCGATGGAACGTAGGTTCAAAAACAACTTAATAGTTTGTTTGGCTATCCCTGATGAAGTGGTGGATTTGAACGTCCCCTTCTTCCCCCTTCTTCTCAGCATGAGATTGAGTAGCGAAACATATTTTTTCATAACCGACCTCCTTAAACTGCTCAAAAATTTGTATTTACGACCATAACTTTGGGTTGTCTTGCAAGTCCCCACTATTTTTTGATATGGGAAGGATTGATAATTCAATTGGGTAGGGTATAATTTAAGATATTAAATGAATAGGGAGGATACGATGTTTTCAGAAAAGATGGGAAGAAGAAAATTCATGAAGGGTATATCTTCAGCATTTCTCGGAGTGGTGTCAAGCCATTTTTGGAGCGGCCTTCCATTAGCTCATGCAGAAAATAAACCGGTGTTGCAATATCGAACCCTTGGCAAGACAGGGTTGGAAGTCACCGCTGTGAGTATGGGCGTGATGAATTGCAGCGATCCCGCTGTGCTGCTCCGGGCCTATGATCTCGGAATCAATTTCTACGATACCGCGGACTGCTATATGCATGGCCACAATGAAGAAATGGTAGGCAAAGCCTTCGAAGGAAAGCGGCAAAAGGTATTCATTCAGACGAAAGTCCATGCTCACGATGAAAAGAAAATGCGGGCCTCTGTGGAGAGGAGCCTTCGGCGATTGAGGACGGATTACATCGATGTTTTAGTATGGCATGGTCACTCTTCCCCGGATGAAGTTTCCGATCCGAAACTCTTTGAATTTATGTCGAAGATGAAAAAGGAAGGGAAGGTTCGTTTTACTGGCTTTTCCGCCCACAGCCATATGGCTTCCCTTTTAAGGGAGGCGGCAAAATCGAATCTTCACGATGTCGCTCTGGTCTCCTACAACTTCACCCATTCAAAGGATTTGAAGGAGGCAGTGGCTTTGGCATCCAAATCAGGCATAGGCATTGTAGCGATGAAGACCCAGGCAGGAGGGTATAGGAAAGAGAAGATGGGAGGCCTCAGTCCTCACCAGGCTGCACTTAAATACATTCTGATGGATCAGAATGTACCCTGCGCTGTTCCGGGGGTGACCACGATCGAGCAGATCGAGGAATGTGCGGCTGTCATGGGGACCTCCTTTTCAAAAGGAGATTTGGATGCACTGAAACAGTATCAGTCCTTCCTTCAGGGAAGAATCTGTACGATGTGTGGGGGCTGCATTGGAGAATGTCCTTACGGGGTATCCCGCGATAGTCTATTAAGGCTGGTGATGTATCACGATGGATATGAGAATGATTCTCCACTGAGAGAATCATTAGAAATGATTACGAGGCAAGACATTCAACGGTGTTCCGAGTGCCCAACGTGCTCGGTTATCTGCAGGAGAGGGCTCGACATGAAAGCACAGATCACGATGGCGCAAGAATTTATAGTTCGGAGTTAATCTTTGTAGAAATAGAGTTATGTTTCATCGAAAGTTGAAGATTCTTTTTATTCTGGCAGGAATATTTGTGTGGCTCGAAGACTCTTCATGGGCAGTGCCCTTGGAATCCCTCGTCCCCAAGAAAGATCTACCAAAAGAATGGATCATGATCCATGGCCCTCAAACCTATACCAAAAAGACCCTCTTTGAACACATCAACGGCCAGGCCGAGCTCTATTTAAAATATGGTTTCCAAAAGTCGGTCTTTGCGATCTACCAAAACAGGAAGAACCAAAAAGATCAAATCGAATTGGGCATCTACGATATGGGAAATGTGCTTCAGGCCTTTGGGATATTCTCGAGGTTCAGAAATGAGGATCGGCCTACGGGGATTGGATTGGAATCCTACCTTGATGATCATTCCGCTCTCTTTTACCAAGGCAGGTATTTTGTCATGTTTTATGCCGCAGAAGCGAATCCTGATTTGCTGAGGCAATTTTCTAAACTTGTCTCATTAAAAATATCGGCCCCTTCACCCCCTCCAAAAGAGATTGGCTACTTCCCTAAGAATGGACTCAAACCAGGTTCTATCCAGTACTTTCCCGAAGGTCTTTTAGGACATCAATTTTTAAAAAGAGGCTTCCAGGGGACCTATATAGAAAAAACTGAGGATAAGGCTGAGGCTAAGGATAAGGAGTTTAAACTCTTTTTAGCTATTTTTAGAGATTCTCAAGAGGCGACGAGTGCTCTGAAGGTTTATAAGGTTTATAAAGATGATCTCTCCAAAAAAGGAAAGGTCTCTTCAGGAAGTGTCATTGAATTTAAAACCTCGACATTGAGAGGGGAAGATCCCTATCAGGGAAAAGTCTTCGTCCTTCAGAAAGGAGTTTATCTTCTGGGGGCGGTCGGTTTTGAAAAAGAGAAAGAGGGCGAAAATCTTTTGGCTGAATTTGTAAAGAAAGTAAACCCCGTTAGAAATTCCAGTCGTTGCGACCCTTCGACATACTCAGGGCCGTGAGCACTGTCGAACGGCTCGAAACCGAGCGGGGCATTTAACCCAGCCCGAATCATTTAAAATCTAATCCCGCTATAGCGGGACTCCAGAACAGCGGGGCATTATTTCTAACGGGGTAAAATGGTAGCGCCCCCATTTATTGGGAGCGAAAGCATAGGATTCCGATCCGGTTAAAACCGGAACGCTACACTCTTTCTTTTCCCGCTTCCCCCGATCTACTCAACCCCCCATCTTGTTGTTCAATGGGAAGTTTGATCCGGAAAGTGGATCCCTTTTCCACCTGGCTTTCCACTTCAATATCTCCGCCGTGGCTTTGAATGATTCCGTAACTGATGGCCAGCCCTAACCCCGTTCCCTTACCTATTTCTTTGGTTGTGAAGAAGGGGGCGAAAAGCTTGGAGAGGTTTTCCTTGGTCATCCCGCATCCTGTATCGGTGAATGAGACTTCAGCGGTGCCATCTTTATTATTGGTTTTAATGGTAAGGGTGCCTCCATCCCCTGCCATGGCATCGGCAGCGTTAATAATGATGTTCATGAATACCTGCTGAATCTGGTCACCATCCACGAAGAGCATGGGGATGCCTGTTTTAAATTCTTTGACAATTTTGATATTCTGAAAACGAGCTTGATTTTCAACAAGCGTAACGGTTCGGTCAAGGAGTGTATGGATGTCCCAGTCTTTCTTATCCGGCTTTCTCTGCCGAGCAAAGTCCAAAAGTCCTCTCACGATGTTCCGACATCGAGTCGTCTGTTGGACGATATTTTCGAGATCTTTTTTCAAGGGATGGGCTTCATCTACCTTTTTAAGCAGTAGGGAGCTGAAGGTGAGGACGCCAGTCAGGGGATTGTTGATCTCATGGGCCACCCCAGCAGCCAATTCTCCTAAGGCCGCCATCTTACCTGCACGAACGAGCTGATCTTGGACCTGCTGAAGTTCCTGAGTTCTTTCCTGAACTCGACGCTCCAGGGTTTGGGTCCATTCTTCAATGGCATCACGAGACCGCTTTAGTTCCGAAATCATATTGTTAAAGGATTCGGAAAGTTCTCCCAGTTCATCATGGGATCGGATGGATACGGTTTGATCCAGATTTCCATGAGCGGCTGTCTTGGTGGCAGCCAAAAGTTTATTAACGGGTCGGTTCACCACGCGTGTGAGCAGAAGGCTCAGCAAGAAACTCAAGACGATGACACTGACGATTCCTGAAATAATCATTCGATTGTAAATCTGAGCCCTTTCCTTTTCTAAACCTTCCAGGCTAATCGTTGTGTCTAAAACCCCAAGCACATTTGTGGTTTTGGGATGGCAGGGAAAGCAGGAGGATTCATTATAAATGGGATTGATCAATCCAAGAAGACTCCCCTTTTCCGTATGATAGATACGGGTCTTGCTATCGGATGGAAGCAGGACTTTTGCCTCATCCTCCCGATGACACCCATAACAAGCTTCCGCCTTCTTATCAACGACTGTCCCAACCTTAATCCTATTAGAGGAGACTGTAATTTCACCCTGTTTATTGAAAATTCTTACCTCGACAATACCCTTTCTTTGGGCCACGTCATCAATAATCCTCTGATATTCGTCTCTTCGATCCTTAATCATCGCATAGCGAATGCTTAACTTAATGGTTTCACTGAGGTTGAAAGCTTCCTCTTCAGTTTTATCGAGGATTTGTCGGGAGAGAGAGCGGATATTGAGGGTGAGGAAAACTCCTTCAATCACTACGACGGCGATAATGACGATGAGAAGGATCTTTGCCTTTAAACTTCTTAAAACCATGTTCTTTCCTCAGGGTAAACCCCGTTAGAAATTTCAGCGAGGCATTAAACCCCCCGCCGGAATTATTCTAAAATCTAATCCCGCTATAGCGGGACTGCAGAGAAGCAGGGCATTATTTCTAACAGGGTAGACAAATTTTACCATTTTGCCAACATGAGGTAAAGGGGGCTAATTCCATCCCCTCAGTTGGTAATATTCCTTTAACATGAATTTCAGATCTTTGGGTTGGATCGTTTTTCCTGTCTCCTGGAGGACTTCTCGAAAGAATCGACGAGGCAGTTTGTCCTCTTTTTTGGTCAACCCTTCCTGTTGGTTGAAAGCCCTGGCGAGATTGATAATTCCAGAGGCCACGGTTTTTAGTTCCTTCTTTTTGAGTGAAAGGTTGCATGTAGATTTTATGATTTCTTGAAGATCCTTCCAGGTGATTAAATCCCGATAAAAGCGGCAGAGGATCAGGGCATCGAAAAGGGTCATCTTGTCCTCATAATCGACAAAAAGCTTGGCCTTCCCCTTAATCTGAGCGGGGTCAATTTGACCAGAGAGTTCAGACTTATAGAAGGTGGCCCTGAGATGGCAGGCCCCCCGATCCGATGTGGCATAAGCAAGCCCCATTCCCTTCAATACTCTGGGATCAAAGCCCGCAGGCTCCAGACCCTTGACGTGGATTGCCTGCTCTTCCATCCCCCAAACCTTTGCGGCATGGCGGACTCCCTCTGACAAGATACGCCCCACTCCTTTTCTATAGGCAATTTTGGTTAACATCTCCGCAATGCCATCCACATCTCCATAGTGGAGGTTGTCTTTAATCTTCTTACTTTTTGAGGCCTCGATGGCAAAAGCAGCCAAGTTTCCTGCTGTAATGGTATCCATTCCCAGACGGTCGCATAAATCATTGAGATAGATGATTTCCTCAATGGAGTTCACCATGCAAAGTCCACCAAAGGCATAGATGGTTTCATATTCCGGTCCCATGATGCGAAGGCCTTGATGCCTGCCTTGTTTCACTTCGGAGATTTTTCCGCAGGCCATGAAGCAATGAGGGCAGGCGATCGAACTCACCTGACAGCGTTCCATCAGGCTCTCCGC
>CAZEKS010000168.1:0-5498 GCA_964512795.1 uncultured Syntrophaceae bacterium | reverse complement strand
AAGAATCCGCCTATATTGAGATGAAACTTGCATTGAGTAAGAATCTTCAGGAACGCCGGAAGGAGAAGAGCCTAACTCAAGAGCAACTTGCTCGTCTCTTGAGGTCCAGTCAGTCGAGGGTAGCGAAGATGGAAGCAGGAGATCCTTCCGTTTCGCTTGATTTGCTTGTTCGTTCATTGTTGATTCTAGGTGAATCACGAAAGAGTCTCGCTAAGATTCTGTCCGAACCGCGTTCCGCATTCGTGAGTTAGGCCTACCTTTTGACTTCCATGGCCTCCGGGCCCATCGATACCTCCTTCCTCCTTCTTTCGATCTCGATGGCCTAGCCGAGGGATTTAAGAAGCGCTATGCGCAATTTGTTTTGGGCTATGCGAGCTTCCTCCCCTTGGGCCTAACGCCTTACGGTAGAGGAATCTCGCTATGCGCTACCTGTCCTTCGTAGCAGAGCAAACTGCGTAGGAGGATGCCCTCTGCGCTTTGCGATTCATGTAGGAGATTTCGGTGGGTTGCTTTTGTCTCCCCATCACCCTTTCTCCCCGTCTTCCTTTTCATCAGTAGCTGGCCAACTTTTTTATGGATGATACGATGCCTTTCTTCTCTCGACTAATTGCAATTCATAATTTCAGGAACGTCCCCCCGATTCGTATTACCGTCCAAATTCCCTTTTTATCATCATCTGATCATAGGGTGAAAGGGTCTCCAAGAATGCTCGAACAAATCTGTAGTCCAGAGGAGCGATTTCTCCAACCATTGTTCTTATTTGATTTGAGATAAAATCGAGCATTTCTTGATCAATTCTATAACCACTATCCATTTCTCCACATGCCTTCCTAAAGAGCTTATTCCAGTTCTCAATCAAACGGCCTATCAATTTGAAGTCACTGGTTGATACATCTTCGCTAACGACGTACCCCTCTTCTTTTCGAATGAGATTCAATATTTTTATAGCAACCTGGTGTGTTTGAGGACGAATTCTCTGGGCGACCCATTTATTCTCTTCAAATACGAAATGAATAGTCGGGGTAAAAATCTCAGAATAATTCATGAAAATATTTCTTAGGTGAACCTTTTCGTTCCATGAAAGGGTAGGAATGTTTAATAGCTCCTTAAGCTTAAAAACTTTTTCCAATTCTGGTTGTTCATCAATAAGTCTTTTCAGCAATTGGTAATTAGTATCTTTTTCCAATAATATTACAAGAATCCCGTTGTCATTCATAAATAGGACATCCTATTAGACATTCTTGCTTGTTGCGAGCCCTTTACATGGATAACTCCAAACATTATAACGGAATCTCCATGACTCAATGATTTTTTATAGGGAATGTGAAAAAGTCAAGCCTGACCCCACGTCTTTTTACGCGCCTTCTTCCCTTCTGGCTATCAATATTCTGGGGGATTTGGCAGGCTTTTGCACATCAAGAACCCTGCATCCAAACCATTTACAGATACAGAGAAAACATATTTCTCAGGCTCAATGTATGTGGGGCCTACAATCCAGAGGTATTTAGGTTTGAGGTCAAGGACATACTCCAATTCTTTAGCGTGGGTGGAGGAAAGCGTGTTTAAAGAGCCGTATCTCTCAAGGCTCTGTCCCAGGATGTCTGCTTGTTTAGGAGTCTTTTTACCTCAACGTGCAAATATAATTTACCATATTTGTCGTAAAATTCGGCATCAGTTTCGTATGAACCGCCAGCCTTTTTTGATATTAGATCTCGCGAAAAAGTTCGATAGAAAGAGAAAGCCGAGTACTCCTGTTTATAACCAAGATCTAAAATTAGCCTTGCGTATGCAGCAATGTGGGGCAAGTATTCCCAATTGAATGCAGCGGGGTTAGATAGTGAAAAGAGGTGCCTGATTCCACATTTGCCTTTCGACGTGATGAATTCATCTGGCCCCGTCTCTTTCCATTTCTTCAGCCTAGGGCAATCAGGGACACAATCACGTATCTTTAGTAAACCGTTCTCCATTCCAGCACGAAACCATTTGCACTCGTCTGCGTGGAGGGGATTATTGAGTTGGAATTCACCGGATCTAGGAACTATTTGGGAAAGGAAGTGGGTTACCCAGATCATATCAGTATTTGATGTCGAAGTCATAAATGCCTCTTCTTGGTGATAAAAACATTCCGCGATTCCGCGGGGCTCGTGAGGTAAACCTTCCTATCCTGTTCGTTTTGCGCTATGCCCCATACAATCAGGGCAAGGCCACCTTTTTATGGATGAGACCTCTTTCTTGCTACTTTAAGACTTTAGGTAACGTCCCCAAAGCTAAGAGTTGACTGAAGAATTCAGTCAGCTGTCACTCAATGACTCTCGGCTTTACAACCTACCTGATTACTTAAACTTAATAACTTAATAACCCAACCACTGGTTTGTTGTTGATGCCGTGTCCCCTACCCTCCGCGCTAGAAATTTTACAGGCAAGCCAAAAGCTTCTCGATTAAATTGCTTTTGTTTACGTAAGGGATGAATAGTTCGTATCTTGCCCTTGTTATGGTAACGTAAGTCAGACTCCTAAGTTGTGCCTCTGACCCCTTGGCTGGATCGAAGAGGTCTAATCCTATCAGGAAGACTCGCGAGTAATCGAAGCCTTTAGCACTGTGGATCGTGGATATCGTGACAGTGTCAGTGGTTACGTCATAGGATCTCTTCGACCTGTAGTCTTCGGATACCCAGTTATGGAGGACCCCCCTTTTCTTCAGGGCTTTGCCAATCATGTGCGGTATATATATTTCTGGACTGTCTTGGGTCGATTTCATTGTATATAGGATGGCGATGTCTGAGCAGGAACATTCTCCTTTATCAACCAGTTTCTTTATCGTGTCAGACACAAAGGCAATTATTTCTTCGATACTTTGAAACTGCCTGATCTGCGGCTTTGGACCTCGATATTCATACAGGTCCGGAAACATGGCATACTGCTGAGATCCACTCGACACAGGCGGGCCGCCACTGGTTCCGATAAACCTCGATGAAAATTCATGTAACTCCTTTGTGCTCCTGTAAACATAGGAAACCCTGTGGATGCGTCCCTTCGCCTGGATCCCCAGGTCTTTCCAGCTTTGCTTGCGGTGGTAGATGTTCTGCCCTTCGTCCAGGGCAATGGTAAGGTTGTTCGTCTTCTCGTTCAGAAGCGACGTAACGACTCTGTACATTTCGTCGGAGAAATCTTGCCCTTCGTCGACCAGGATGGCATCGTAATTGAGGTTTGAGCTTTGAACCTTGGCAAGCGTTTCCAAGACCACAAGGTCGTAATACTCGGATTCCTCCTTCTCGTAGGCAATCTCCTGCCCCAGGATCTTCGAGCAGAGTTCATAGAAATGGAGGACCTCCACGCCGTTTTCCCCCAAGGGCACCTTTTTGTCCGAGAGAAGCCTCTTGATGTAGTTGACGAGCGTGATGTTGTAGCACACGAAGAGAATTTTCTTGATGTGCGGGTTGTAATTCTTCAGCAGGGCGGCCTTGTGGATGAGGATTAAAGTCTTTCCGCTACCCGAGGGGCCCATAAGGATCCTGTGTCCCCCGTCATACTTCCGGGCAATGGCCTCCTGGTGGTTATCCAAGACCTTCAGACGTTCGATCCCTTCCCCGCATATATCTTCCTCCCTGGTCCTCGGGGTAGTTCTATCTTTACAATTGGAAAAATGATCTCCTTAAGGTGGTTCAGCTCCTTGATGCTGATCTTGAAGGGGAACAACGGCGGGAATTTTTCCTTGAGGGCCTTCAGGAAACATTGACCACTGGAGTCGCAACAAATGTCGGACGCGGGGTGAAGATCATCCCAGAAAAAGATCTTCTCAGTGCCAATGATCTTCTCTAAACCTTTTTCCGTGTATTCATACTTGTTGATGTTTGGAAGTACCACCCCGCAGCTAATTGGAATCTTGGGTTTCCCAAGGTATGTTGGTTCCTTGGAGATGAGACGTCCATCCTTCTGGATCTTGTCTTTCATCGACACCAGGTAGTCATGGGCTTGCTGGAAGGGATTCTTCCTTGATTCGGTCTTCCCCCTGATTTTGAGTAGAAACTGATGTGGGTTAGCTTCCTCGATCTGGTTAAGGACCCAGTCTTTTACCTCGAAGATGACCAGGCCTACGTCTTCGCAGTAGAGCAAGAAATCAGGCTCGTTTCCGTTGATGTCAGGCGTGTACCAGCAGAGGTAGTGCGGATCCGGCTTGGCCACTCCCCCGAGGAACCTGTAGAAGGCCTTTTCACCTTCTGTCTCAAACTCCTCGATATCACCAGGTATCATCGTAGCCATAGCTACCCATTTAATACATTAAGCTATGCGTTTAAACCTGAAGTAGATGGAAATGTTAAAAACCAAGCCCGACCCCCGGGCTTCTTATCAAGGCCCGCCCTTTCTTGATCTAAAGGTCACACTTTATTATGGATGACAACCGTATGCTCTCTACGATTTTAGCTGTAAAATTGTTGTTCTAAGCTTAAAATCAGCATCTCTTTTTTAGAAATGATTAATTCAATCAAAAAGTTAACTTAACCTGCCCCCAGGCCCCTAATTTCGAAATCTATGACCCCAGAATCTTCAACCTATTCTGTTTTGTCTTGTCTTAAGGGAAGTAAACGAACTCTTGATTTCTCCTCATCCACCGAAATCAAAGCCCCTTGAAGAAGATTCTTGGCAAACTTATTGAGGATGTTGAGGAGCAAATTCTTTGCGTAGTCAGGAGAGATGTCTTGTGCCCTAATTTGGATGACGCTTGGTCCTTCGGCTTCAGTGGCAGCAAGGATTGCCCCGAAGTCGAGGTCATGGGTGAACAGCAAATACCCATTCGCTTTAGCCCATAACAAAACCTCGCTATCAGGAGCATTTAACGAGCCGATGGTGGACCAATGGGAGGCTGTATGCCCCGCTTCTTCCAACACTGACACCCATGCGGGGGAAAGGTTCATGTCGATCAGAATCTTCATGCGGTAATGACCGGAACGTCTATCTCCTCAACTCGCCATGCAGCGTAGGCGAGGGCTTGATCAATGTCTTCCGGCTCCAGGTATGGATATAACTTCAGTATCTCATCCTTGGTCCGTCCGGCTGCAATGAGACCAACAATTGTCCCCACGGTGACACGGAGCCCCCGAATGCACGGCTTGCCGCCCATGACTTCTTGATTGAAAGTGATTCGGTCTAGAGTCTTCATACTTACCTCCACATCTATCAAATAGGATAGCACGAAATGATACTGAACTCCATATCTTCTTTTGGGGAGAAACGGTATACCCAATCTCCACAATTATCATCTTCCTCCAAATCTATCCCACGCCTTTAAGACCAGGCGGCGGGTGCCCTCAGCAGCACCCCTTGTCGGCCAGTCAGGCGCTTTGGGGTTCTTGACTTCAAAATGAAGTCAGAAGTGACTGCCTTGCTTCGAGGTTCGGGACTCAATAACCCACGACCTAATAACTTGTTTCAAGCTTTAATCTGCTCGCTTCGCTCTATGCCCTTGGCGCTATGCTTCAGGGCAGGGCCAACTTTTTTGT
>CAZEKS010000167.1:0-5558 GCA_964512795.1 uncultured Syntrophaceae bacterium | reverse complement strand
CTTTAGGAAAAACATTACTCAATTTATTTTCTTCAACCGTCTTCTCTTCCTTATCGAGAACGGCCCGGACATCGTGCCTACCGACCAACTCAACCGGAGTGGTGTAGAGAGCACTACCTCCTGGCTCGAGAAAGCTCTGATCCGGAAGGGTTCCAAGAGAGTCTTTCCATTGCAAAAGACCATCTACGTAAATCGCCAAACTCCCAACACCATACGGAGCAGGCCCCTTCCCAATGTTTGAAAGCATAACCTCTATCTTTCCAGTCTCACTTAAAGAGATATCCAAAATGGTAAGGTCAGGGAGGAGAACGGGTCGGGGTGGAGGGGGTGGAACAGGTTCGGCTGGAGGTGATGAAACAGGTGGAGCAGGAGGAGGTTGAGTGGTAACGGCGACTTGGGCTGCACAACTGAAGAGAAAGATAGAAACGGCGAAGATTGCAGTCGCCCCTTTAAACATAAAAGAAATTTAACCTCCTCGAAAACAAAAATAACGCAACACACAGCTGAATGCAAGGGATTTTTCCCTTTGAGACCTTGACACCCAATATTTAAAATTGTATTTCTTTGAAGGGTTAGGACTGATCTGTTTGGGGACAGATAGAACTCTGTCCCCAAACTTTCAATGAGTCAATTTTAGGAGAAACATGAAGGACTTTATCGATCTCCGAAGCGATACCGTGACCAAACCCACGCCTGCCATGAGAAAAGCGATGGCAGAAGCAGAGGTCGGGGATGACGTCTTTGGAGAAGACCCTACCGTAAACATCCTCCAGGAAAAGGTGGCCAATCTACTCGGAAAAGAGGCTGCCCTCTTCGTCCCATCAGGGACCATGGCCAATCAGTTGTCCATCAAATCCCATACCCAGCCCGGTGATGAGGTGATCATCGAATCCTCTTCCCATCCGTATAATTTTGAGGGCGGAGCCGGCGCGGCCCTTTCAGGTGTCCAATTTCAATGCCTCGGAGGGGTCCGGGGTGTTCTCGATGCTTCTCAGATTGAAGAGGCCATCAGACCTGCTGATCATCACTTCGCAGTCACACGACTGGTCTGTCTTGAAAACACTCACAACCGCGGCGGTGGCTCCATCTATCCTGTTGAAAAAATGGCTGAGATCCATCGATTGGCTAAATCAAAAGGGCTTCTTGTTCATCTCGACGGGGCCAGGCTTTGGAACGCCTCCGTGGCTGCAGGAATTAAACCCCAAGAATATGCCCAATGGGCAGACTCTGTATCGGTCTGTTTATCCAAAGGATTAGGGGCTCCCATTGGCTCCTTGGTCGCAGGCTCTAAACCATTTATCCATCGCGTTCATCGTTTTCGGAAAATGTTTGGGGGCGGAATGCGTCAAGTAGGAATCATTGCCGCTGCCGGGATTTATGCTTTAGAGCATCACCTCGAACGGCTGAAAGAAGACCACCAGAATGCAAAGCGCTTGGGGGTGGGTTTGAAAGAATTTAAGGGAGTCTCCATCGACCCAAGACATGTGGAAACGAATATTGTCATCTTTGATGTCGCCAATACCCGGATGACAGCCGCCCAGGTGGCTGAAGCGATGAAGAAGGAAGGAGTCCTCATCCATGCCTTGGGCAAGACCCAAATTCGCCTGGTCACCCATTTGGATGTCACTGCTGAAGAAATCGAGAAAGCTTTGAAGGCTTTTAAAAAGGTTTTTCGCTGAAGGTGGTTGGCCATAAAAAAGGCCCAAAATAAGGAGAGAAACATGTCTTGGAAATTGGCGGTCGTGCCTGAGCGATGTTCGGGATGTAAGATTTGCGAATTGGCCTGTTCCATTATATTTTGAAATTTTACCAATTTCGATATTTGGATTTCGAATTTTAGGAAGGCTATGTCTGACCCCATCGTTGTCTTAGTTACCTGCGGCTCGGAAGAAGAGGCACTGAAGATTGCCAATGCTTTGGTGGAGGAACATCTGGCCGCCTGCGTCAATCTTGTCGCCCCAATCCGCTCCATCTATCGATGGGAGGGGAAAATCTGGGACGAAAAGGAATGGCTGTTGATCATCAAGACACAAAAGCAAAGGTTCGAGGAGTTGGAGAAAAAAGTGAAGTCCCTTCACTCTTATTCCGTCCCTGAAATCATCAGCCTTCCGATCACAGAAGGTTCTTCGGCTTACCTCAACTGGATCAGGGAAAATACAGAAAGTGGAAAGTAGAAGGTGGAATGTGGATTCGGGCGCTGGACCCCTTGAACCCTTAATCAAGTTTTGGTCTTCTGAGATGAAAGTCTGTGTTCTGCTCGAACGTGTAGGCCACTCTTAAGAGCATTCCTTCATCAAAGGGCTTTCCCATGATCTGAAGGCCAATTGGAAGCCCTTCATGGCTGAGCCCACAGGGAATAGAGATGGCGGGAATTCCTGCCAGGTTCACAGGGATGGTATGGATATCGGATAAGTACATCTGGAGCGGGTCTTCTGTCTTCTCACCAATTCGAAAGGCGGGTGTGGGGGCGGTGGGCGACACAATGACATCCACCTTTTGAAACGCCTCCTCAAAATCCTTTCTCATGAGAGTTCTTACCTGCGAAGCCTTTCGATAGTAGGCTTCATAGTACCCGGCAGACAAAACATAAGTTCCCAGGATGATCCGTCGTTTAACTTCTTTCCCAAATCCCTTTGCACGGGTCTGGGTATACATCTCCATCAGATCCCGATATCCTTTCGAACGAAGGCCATACTTTACCCCGTCGTATCGAGCCAAATTGGAACTGGCCTCTGCGGTCGCAATGATGTAATAAATGGCTACTGCATATTTCGTATGGGGTAAAGAAATCCTCTGAATTTCCGCTCCCCACTTTTTAAAAGAATCAATCGCCTCTTTGACGGATTTTTCCACCTCCGGATCCATTCCCTCAATAAAATATTCTTCGGGGATTCCAATTCGAATCCCTTTGATGTCCCTTTTCAGGGATTGCTTATAGTCCGGGACCTCTGCATTGACCGAGGTCGAGTCACAAGGATCATAACCGCTGATCGCATTCAACAGAATAGCACAGTCCTCCACATCTTTTGTGATGGGGCCGATCTGGTCCAAAGAGGAGGCAAAGGCGACCAGCCCATATCTGGATACTCGGCCATAAGTCGGTTTCAATCCAACTACTCCGCAACAGGCGGCTGGTTGTCGGATCGAGCCTCCTGTATCGGTGCCGAGAGCGGCGGTACATTCGTCAGCGGCCACAGCAGCCGCCGAACCACCACTGGAGCCTCCTGGGATTCTCTCAAGGTCCCAGGGATTATGAGTGATTTGGAATCCTGAATTTTCTGTGGAGGAGCCCATGGCAAACTCGTCCATGTTGAGCTTTCCCAAAAAAACAGTATCCTCCCCTTTAAGCTTTTTAATCACTGTCCCGTCATAAAACGGGATATATCCTTCTAAAATCTTAGAGGCACAAGTGGTTTGAATTCCTTTGGTGCAGAGGATATCTTTTAGCCCGATGGGGATCCCCGCAAGGTCTCCAATCTCTTCTCCTTTAGCAATCTTGCGATCCACTTGATCAGCCTGACGGAAAGCCTCTTCCTCTGTTAACAGGAGATAGGCTTTGATCTTTTCCTCCACTTCTCGAATACGCCGGTAGAGAGCCTCCGTCGCCTCCTTGGAAGTGACCTTCTTCTTCGCGAAAAGATCGTGCAATTGGTGAATGGTTAATGAATGTAAGTCCATGGTCGTTTCACAATCGGAATACTGGAATGTTGGAATGGTGGAATAATGGGCAAAGATAAATTCTTGTAACTTCTTTAGGTTTTTTCATTTAACCCATCATTCCATTATTCCACTATTCCATTTTTGTCCTTTTACTCAATAATCTTTGGCACCTTAAAATGGCCAACCTCTTCATCGGGTGCAATGGCCAAAACCTCTTCCTGGGGGAAAGAGGTTTTCACTTCGTCTTCTCTAAAAACATTGTAGACGGGGATGGCGTGGGATGTGGGCTCCACCCCGGTGGTATCGAGTTGATTCAATTGCTCCATATGGGTGAGAATTTGCTCCAACTGGTTCCCGAAAGTTTTCTTTTCTTCCTCAGACAACTCAAGGCGAGCCAGCCTGGCAATTTTTTCGATATCCATTTTCATCTTGCCTTCTCCCAACCGCGTTACCCTATCCTCTCTTTTATTTTATTCAAGCTCTCTTCTAACTTCTCACGTTGGCTACGGAACTCCAACGCTTTTTCTTTCACCTCCTGAACAATCTCTGGAGGAGCCTTAGAAAGGAACTGTTCGTTGGAGAGCTTCTTCAAAACGAACCCGCTCTCCTTCTCAATTTTCACGATCTCTTTATGAAGCCTTTTCGCCTCTTCTTCCATCCGAGACCGATCCATCGGGACGAAGATCTCAACGTCTTGGACGGCGACAAAAGCACTGTAGAGTGGTTTTTCAAGATCCCGGCCGAATTTAAACTCTTTAACCAGGGCGAGTAACTGAATAAAAGATTGATTTTCCCGAAGCCTCTTCTCCATTTCTTTACTCTTGGTTCGCAAGAGCACAGTGATCTGTTCTCCAGGTGGAAGATTCATCTCTCCTCGGATGTTTCGAAGGGCATTGGTCACCTCAATGATCAGCGCCATCTCGTTTTCCACAGCTTTATCATCATACCGTTCGTTGGGTTTTGGAAATTCGGCAATCATGATCGATTCATTCTCTTTTCGCTGGGGAAATTGTTGCCAGATCTCTTCTGTGATAAATGGCATGAAGGGATGGAGCAACCTGAGGATCGAATCGAGAACCTCTAAAAGCGTTCGCTTGGTAAGGTTTTGTCTCTTCTTACCCCCCTCCTTATAGAGGAAGAGTTTGGTCAGCTCAAGATACCAGTCGCAGAATTCATGCCAGATGAAATGGTAGAGGGCATGGGAGGCTTCATTGAATTTGTATTCTTCTAATGATTTTTGAACCTCCCGTATCACCTGGTTTAACCTACCCCGTATCCAACGATCTGGAAGGCTAAATTCCTTTGGAAGGACTTCCTGGGTCATCTTGTCAATATTGAATTTCTCAAGATTCATCAAGGCAAAACGTGAGGCATTCCAGATCTTATTGGCGAAGTGGCGGTAGCCTTCTGTCCTCGATTCCGAAAGTTTCAAATCACTTCCAGGCATGGTCAGCGCTGCGAGGGTAAAACGGAGGGCATCCGCACCGAAACGATTGATGAGATCAAGAGGATCGACCACATTTCCACGCGTCTTCGAATATTTTTCACCCCTTTCGTCTCTCACCAAGCCATGGATATACACATCCCCGAAAGGAACGTCGCCCATAAACTTCAAACCCATCATCATCATTCTGGCCACCCAGAAGAATAGGATGTCGAAGCCGGTCACCAGGACAGAAGTGGGATAGAACCGCTTCAACAACTTCGTCTGTATTGGCCATCCCATGGTGGAAAAAGGCCAGAGGGCAGAACTGAACCACGTATCCAAGACATCCGTCTCGGGAGTCAAGCGATGAGAACCACATTTTGGACAAGAGGTCGGCGTCTCTTTGGACACGATGACCTCTCCGCATTGATCACAGTACCAGGCGGGGATACGATGGCCCCACCAGATTTGC
>CAZEKS010000166.1:0-5590 GCA_964512795.1 uncultured Syntrophaceae bacterium | reverse complement strand
CTAAAATCTAACCCCGCTGCAGAGCAGCGGGGCATTATTTCTAACGGGGTAAAGGAGATGAATGCAGGAACCCATAGTTTATATGTAAATGGACGTGGGCTTTTTTTAACTTATTTAAACTATAACAAGATAATATTAAAAGCAAATGGAAAATTCATTTTATCAAGCTTGTGAAGCCTTTTATCAAGTTTGTGGAAACTTGTGCATTGGATGTGGCATTGAATATTTTGATCCTCATTTGCATTCGTCCATTTGCCATCATGACACCTATTCCCCCCAGAAACTTTATTCCTTGAAACATTATCCATTAGACAGAAAAAAAAAGAGAGGACAAAGATCGATTGAACAAATCTGATTCATTAAAAGATTCAAATGAAGAACTCAAGAAATCCGTGCGACTGCAAGAGTCATCACAGGAGATCGAAGACCGTCATCAGGACTTGTTAGGTCACATCAAGGCCGTTCAATATACACACGACCTCCAGGGACAGCTCCTCTCTGGGAATCAAGAAATTACTGAATTCCTTGGTTATGACAAAAATTCCCTTTTGAATATGAATATTCGTAATCTTTTAGCGCCTGAGGTCAGGCATGAATTTGATACATATCTGGCTGAAATAAAGAGACAAGGAACTGCCAAAGGCTTAATGCTCGTTCAAACTGCTACGGGGGAAAAGCGAATTTTGATATACAACAACACCCTCCGGACAGAAGGTGTGGCTACTCCAACTGTGCAAGGGATTGCATATGACATCACCAAGTACATACAAACAGAAAGGGCACTAAGACAAGTCTCTGGGCAACTATCCATCGTCTTAGAATCATTGCCTATCGTCTGTTACATAGGAAAAGCTGAAGGTGATTATGGGGCGACATATATCACCCATAATATTAAGGCGATTACAGGATTTGAGGACACCAATTTTACTTCAAAGTTTTCTTTCTGGGCTGACCGAATACATCCTGAAGATGCGCCAAGGATATTTGCAAATCTTCCTCAGATTTTTGAGAAAGGATATCATGAACACCAATATCGTTGGCAGGTGGCTGATGGTTCCTATAAATGGTTCTATGATTACATGCGATTAATGAAATCATCGGATGGAAAAAATTATATCATCGGAATGATGCAAGACATCACCGAGAGAAAAAGAGCAGAGGAAGCATTGCTTAATGCTGCCCAACAATGGCGGACCACTTTTGATGGGATTAGCAACATCGTTTGTCTGCTGGACCCGGAGGGGAAAATCCTGAAATGCAACAAAGCCTTGACCAATTATTTAGAGAAACCGTTCAGTGAGATCCTCAACCGCCCCTATTGGGAAATTATCTATGGGACGGCAGCGCCTATAAAAGAATCTCCTTTTTTACGTATGCTTGAGACCCGTTGCCGAGAAACCGTCATTTTCCCAATAAATGACCGATGGTTTAACATCGCTGTAGATCCACTTCTCGATAAAGCCGGTTCCCTCATTGGGGGCGTTTATATTATGTCTGATATCACTGAACAAAAGCGCGCAGAGGAGGCGGCAATAAAGCTATCTCAAGAGAATGCGACCGTGGCAGAGATTGGGCGAATTATTAGCTCAACATTAAACATCGAAGAAGTGTATGAACGCTTTGCGGAAGAGGTTCGTAAACTCATCTCTTTTGACAGAATATCGATCCATATTGTCAATCCTGATAACAACACTACCAGCACTGTCTATGTCTCAGGGATTGAAGTACTGGGACGCCGAGGAGATACCACACCTCTCAAGGGCACTGCTGTCTCTGAATGTATTCGTACAAGGTCAGGCATGCTCATCCAATTGGAGAGCGTAGATGAGTGCTTAGTCCACTTCCCAGCACTTTTGCCTACTTTTCAGGCCGGACTTAAATCGATCATGTACGTTCCTTTAATCTCAAAAGACCGGGTGATTGGAGCTCTATCCTTACGATCTGCCAAAACAAATGCTTATACAGATCAGGATGTGAGGCTTGCCGAGAGCGTTGGCAATCAGATTGCCGGCGCCATTGCCAATGCTCAGCTTTTTATTGAACGCAAACAGGCAGAGGAGGCGGCACAACGGCTCGCTCAAGAGAATGCGGTCGTGGCTGAGATTGGGCAGATTGTCAGCTCCACCCTGAACATCGAGGATATATATGAGAGATTCGCCGAGCAAGCGCGCCAACTCATCCCTTTTGATTATATTTGCATAACCACCTTCAATCGAGAAAAAGGTACGCTCCGCATTCCCTACGTTTCAGGATATGTTATTCCGGGTCGCGTGGGTATGGACGTGGTTTCTCTGGCGGGATCTCTTACCGAAGAAGCTGCGCGCACCCGGTCGAGCCAGATCATACAAAAGGAGGATGCAGAAGAAGTGGCCGCCCGGTTCCCGGGACTGTTGCCTTTTTTGCAGCACGGATTTCGATCATTCATGGCCATTCCCTTGATTTCCAATGATCAGGCTATCGGAGTGCTATGCGTTTATTCGCTCAAACCAAACGCCTATACGGAGTCGGAAGTGAGACTGGCTGAAAGGGTGAGCAATCAGATTGCTGGTGCGATTGCCAATGCCCAGCTCTTTAATGAGCGCCTACGTGCAGAGGAAAAAATGAGGGCACTTGAGGACCAGCTTCGCCAGTCCCAAAAGATGGAGGCCGTTGGCCGGCTGGCAGGTGGCGTCGCCCATGACTTCAATAACCTCTTGACGGTCATCAAAGGTTACAGCCAGATTTCGCTCGTCATGCTCAAAGAAGGCGATCCCTTAAAGGAAAATATCGAGGAGATACAAAAAGCTGCTAATCGGGCAGCGAGTCTTACAAAGCAGCTTCTCGTCTTTAGCCGCCGTCAGATCTTGGAATTAAAGGTGTTCCATCTGAACACCATCTTGCAAGACCTGGACAAGATGCTCCATCGCATTATTGGTGAGGATATCGAACTGGTTTATTCGCTATCTAACGATCTGGGACAGGTCAAGACCGATCCTACACAGATGGAGCAGGTGATTCTCAATTTAGCAATCAATGCCAAGGATGCAATGCCTTCTGGGGGAAAACTCACCATTGAAACGAGTAATGCAACGTTGGATGAAAGCTATACTGATTCCCATATCGGCGTAACACCAGGTGATTATGTGATGCTCTCAGTGAGCGATACGGGACTGGGCATGACACCAGAGATCAAAGAACGGATCTTTGAACCTTTCTTTACCACCAAGGAAAAAGGGAAAGGAACAGGTCTTGGCCTCTCAATCGTTTATGGTATCGTCCAACAGAGTGGTGGAAGCATTTGGGTTTACAGCGAATTGGGCCTGGGGACAACTTTTAAGGTCTTTCTGCCAAGGATTGAAGAAGATGCTGAATCACTCAGGCCAACTGCTGTCCCAACCAAATCGCTGCAAGGTTCCGAAACCATCTTGGTGGTAGAAGACGAAGAGATCGTCCGAAAATTGGCTTGTAAGGTCCTCGAAAAGAATGGATATAGGGTATTAGAGGCATCCAATGGGGAAGAGGCCTTTCACATCGTCCAAAAACAAAATGGGAATCCGATCCATTTAGTGGTGACTGATGTGGTGATGCCTGGAATGAATGGGCGTCAATTGGTGGATCGTCTGGTGTCTCTGTGGCCGCAGATTAAGGCACTCTATATGTCAGGTTATACGAATGATGCCATCGCCCACCATGGTGTCCTGGACCCGGGCATTGCCTACATCCAGAAACCCTTCACCCCCGACGACTTAACCCTTAAGGTCCGGGAGGTGTTGGATGGTCCTTAACTAATAAATAGAATTAATTTGGGCTTCAAACATCTGGGAAGCGTGAAATGAACTTCGGACGAAGGGTCCAGAGGCCACAGATTTAAAACCCATTTCCTCCCCGATCTTCTTATATCCTTCAAACCCTTCCGGAGAAATATATCGGGCCACCGGCAACCGATGCGGACGAGGCTGAAGATATTGACCGATCGTTAAGAAATCACATTCTACCCCTCTCAGATCTCGAAGGAGTTCTAAAACCTCCTCCTGAGTCTCTCCGAGTCCAAGCATAAACCCTGATTTCGTGAAAATGAAAGGAAAACCTTCTTTTGATCTTCTCAATAAATCAAGCGATCTCTGATAGCCAGCTTGAGGACGGACTTCAGTATAAAGTCGCGAGATGGTTTCGATATTGTGATTCAAAACCTCAGGACATTCTTTTAAAACGGCCTTCAAAGAGTTCAGATCTCCTTTGAAATCGGGAATCAATACCTCAATTCTTATCTTTGGATTCAATGCTCGAATGGCCCGAATCGTTTTGGCAAAAAGGAATGCCCCGCCATCCGGAAGATCATCTCGGGTAACGGAGGTGATGGCGACATATTGGAGGTCCATCTTCTTAACAGCCTGCCCAACCCTTTCTGGCTCCGTTTCATCGGGCGGAGCAGGTGCATCATGTTCCACAGCGCAAAAACCACAATTCCTTGTGCACATCTTTCCCAGGATAAGAAAGGTTGCCGTCCCTCTGGAAAAGCACTCACCCAGGTTTGGACAACGGGCCTCCTCACAAACGGTATGAAGGTCTGTTTCATTTAGAATCGACTTCACCCTTTGGAGATCCTGAAAAGGAGGGATCCTTTTTTTAAGCCAGGGTGGTTTTTTCAAGTTTGTATCTCCTCGATCCCCTCACCCCTTCCCCTCTCCCCAGAGTCTGCCTGCCGGTAGTTAGGGGGTGAGGGGAACAAGTCCTTCAACTCCTTTTCCTCCCAGCCTCTTTCAAAAGTCCGCTTGAAATGGAATGAAATCCTCTCAACTAATTCCTCCCGAGAAATCCTTTTCCCAAGGATCTTTTCCATAGAGGTCATCTTCTTTCCTTTGAGACCGCAGGGGTTGATGAGGTCAAAGTATGTCAGGTCTGTTCCATAGTTGAGTGCAAAACCATGGAATGATACCCATCGTCTGATGGCCACTCCCACTGAAGCAATCTTCTCTCCTTCTACCCAGACACCTCGAATCAAGGGGTCTCTCCTTCCCTCAATTCCAAAATCTCTAAGGACACGGAGAATAACTTCTTCTAGTTGATCAACGTATCGGACAATGCGATACCCGTACTCTTTTAGATTGAGGATGGGGTAAACAACTATCTGCCCAGGACCGTGGTAAGTGACATCCCCGCCCCTCTCCACATGGAAGATGGGAATCTTCATTGCCTCCAAAATTTCTGAGGAAGCAATCAGATGCGATCGGTTTCCACGCCTTCCCAGAGTAATCACATGGGGATGTTCAAGAATGAGCAACAAATCTGACAACTCTTCTTCCACTCGCCTCGACCAGAGTTGATGCTGGAGATCCCATGTCTTTTCATAATCAACCATGCCCAAATCGATGATATATCCTCTGCGCTCCATAAACTTTATTTGGAAAGGGTGAAGCTCATCCGACGCCACAGTAATTAATATGTTGCCAAAGAACCCTGATAGCCTTTGGAGGATAAGAGCCCTTTTAACTCCTCTCTGTCCTGAATTTCCATTTTAACCAACCACCCCATCCCGTAGGGGTCTTCATTAACGGATTGGGGATGATCCTTGAGGACAATACTTCCACCCGTCACTTTGCCGGGGATTGGA
>CAZEKS010000165.1:4069-5600 GCA_964512795.1 uncultured Syntrophaceae bacterium | reverse complement strand
CATCAGGATAATCTTCGATAATTTCACCTTCCAGCAAAACCTGCTTCACGATTTCTCTTGAGATTCCTCTTTTCATCATTCTTTCGAGCGCATGTGTTTGCCATTCGACCATGCCATTTTTAATCGCTTCTTTTAATCGATTTCTATCCATTTTAACGACTGCCTATTATATTCTCTCCCCTGAAAAAATCCTGTGATATAGACTACTGCAGGATAGTGTGAATTCATTCAAATCATACCATGAAAGGTCATTATGTCAAGGGCGTAGAGGGTCACCTATATTTTCCAAAGGTTCTTTAAACTTTTCCTTGCAAATTGAAATATATTATTTTAATATTCAAGCATGATTGACCGAATGCTGATAGGGACTATCAGGAAGTCTCTTGCCCGTTATCCAGTTGTGGGGCTGATAGGGTGTCGACAGGTCGGAAAAACGACCCTTTCAAAGATAATAACAGAAGAGTCAAAAGATGTTCTCTATCTTGACCTTGAACTTCCTTCAGATATTGCTAAGTTGCAAGATCCAGAATTATATCTGAGCCAGTTTTCAGGTAGGCTTGTAATTATTGATGAGATTCAGAGGATCCCAGATTTATTTCCACTTTTAAGGGCACTGGTAGATAAAAATAGGACCCCTAAGAGGTTTCTCATACTCGGTTCAGCCTCACCTGACTTGATCAAACGGGCATCAGAAACACTGGCAGGCCGCATAATCTACCATGAACTCAAGCCCTTCAGTCTTGATGAGGTGGGCTTTGATAGTCTGAAGACCCTATGGTTAAGAGGGGGTCTGCCTTTAAGTTTCCTTTCAGAAGACGATCACGAAAGTCTTATATGGCGAGAGGCCTTTATTAGAACCTATCTTGAAAGGGACATTCCCCAGTTCGGAATTCATGTGCCTTCAACAAACTTAAGACGATTCTGGATGATGATTGCCCACATGCATGGTCAACTCTGGAATGCAAGCCAGATCGCAAAAGGTCTTGGTCTCTCTGCACCTACTGTCAGGAACTACCTCGACATTCTTACAGATACCTTTATTGTGAGACAGCTTGTGCCATACCATTTTAGTATCAAAAAAAGATTGATAAAATCTCAAAAGGTCTATATCCGTGATTCAGGTCTCTTACATGCCCTATTAAGGATAGAGTTATTTGATGATCTTCAGGCACATCCTGTTGTTGGTAGTTCGTGGGAGGGATTTGTGATTGAACAGATAGCAGGCATACTGCCAGAAAATACACCCCTATACTTTTACAGGACTTCTGCTGGTGCGGAGATTGATCTGTTGATATTTGACAGAAAGAATCAGCCTTTAGCTGTGGAGATTAAATATTCTCTAAGTCCCAAACCGGAGAGGGGTTTTTCTATAGCCTTCGAAGACCTTTCTTGTAAGAAGGGATTTATAGTTTATCCCGGTGAAGAGTATTATCCCTTAAAGAAAGATGTATTTGCATTGCCTGTTAAGAGGCTTTCAGAGATTGCTTCTGAGATTGGGTTGTGAAAAAAGGAGACAGGCTACTTTTTTGGA
>CAZEKS010000165.1:0-3969 GCA_964512795.1 uncultured Syntrophaceae bacterium | reverse complement strand
TATTAACTCTTTATTCCCCCAGATACTCTTTCAGCCTTATTATCTTTGTTTTTTCGTATCCTCTGAGCCTCAGCAGCTCTTTATCTCCCGTGACGATAACGTCAGCGTTCCCACTAACAGCACATTCAAGGATTCTGTTGTCCGGGTCATCTTTTAGATCGTTGATTTTCTCAGATGGCACACCCCATTCAGCCATCTCTGAAAGAATTACCGCCACCCGACTAATTTCTTCTTTGTCGCGACTGAACTTGGTCGAAAGGACAGTAAGAAGCTCATCAAGGATTCCCTTAGACAGGAGCAAAACATCCCTTCCTTCAATGATCCTCAAAGCTGCCTTTTCCGCCTGACTCCCTGGGATGACGAAGGCCGAAATAAAGATGTTTGTATCAAAAACCACTTTCATGAGGCAAGGTACCGCTTCAGGTCTTTTTCGGTAAGTATCCCTTTCTCTTTTGCCTTCAAACTCCAATAATCCTGAATTTGATAAAATTCCTTTCTTAGTTTTTCCTTCCTTGAAAGCTTCAAAGCCTCTTGAACAACAGCACTTAGTGTTTTCCTTTCTTCACGAGCTATCTCCTCAGCTTCCTTCGCCAATTCAAAAGGTAATGATATGGTCTTTTTTACAACCTTTGCCATTTAGTTACACCTCCTCTATTTGGTGTGAATAAATCATACCATAATTAATTTATGAAATCAACAATGAGCTAAAACCAAGAACCCGTCAGCTTTTCTACCAACGGGCTCTTCTCATTCACTTAATAACCCAATAACTTATTAACCTTTGAACCAATTTTGAGTTACAAGTTTTGAATGTTGAATCAACTCAGAACTCAACACTCATAACTCATAATTTAACATTAACAGCAGCACTTCAGCAGTTAGTAACCCACACTATGGAGTCTTAAGAATGTTGTGAGTCCCTATCCTTCTAAGTAAATATATTTCTCCTGATATCTGAAAAGTGAAGCGATAGTTCTTTGTGATTCCACCCTCCTCGATATTTGGATGGTCTTTCATCTATGGTTACTTTACTTAAGGAAATTAAATAACCATACGATTCACCGCTGACCTTTCCGACCATAGATTTTAAGTGGTGAATTCGAATAAATAAGACACATCTCAGCACTTATCACCGACTCAATGCGGGGATCTTCGCCCCAAATGAGGACATAATCATAATTCCTAGAAACACCTCGATATTCTTTCGCCTCCACAGATTCTCTGTAAAGGAACGCGTAGCCATACGCATCGTAATTTATAAATTTCAACGGAATGGCATTCGTCCTTATGAATGGATGAGCGAATACATATGGCTGACTGCCTCCGCGAATGACATTATAGGCAACGGCTATGAACAAAAATGGAAGAGTGTGCCTGCTCCCTTTAAATGGCTCGATGACTATCGGTAGAAGCCTTCTTCCATATTCTATTTTGGAAACTCCCGATAGGATTTGTTTGTATTCCTTGCTCAGTTCATGGGTCTTATCAATCGTGATAAAGGACATCAATACGATAATGACAGATATGACCACGATGAAGATCCTACGACCAAATCTCTCCAAATTAAGTAAACCGATACCTGAAAGAATCGCATATGGAAACACCCGGGGACCTGCCGGCCATAATGAACGTAAGAATGAACCTAAGGAGTAGGGCATGAGTAGCCCAACGAGACACAGACTAAGGCTTAAAATCAATACAGAAGAAATGTGACGCTTCTTAAGGATGACGTAAAATGCGGCGATGCAAAAACCACCAAATCCCAAAATTCCTATCCACAACACCGGATCCGCAAGAGATCCGAAGGTATGGCCTACAAAGGCCTTCATCGTAAGCAATATTTTCTCGTATATCACGTTGACCTCAGGTCCTTCACCCAACTTCAAATAAATCACCAGTAAGACGAACAAAGGACATAGTGCAACGACATCCTTCAAGAATTTCCTCCATAGCCCCTTCTCTCTCACTCCAGACAATATGGAAAGACAGATAATGCTAAACGCCCCAACGACAGCCCCAGTTACATGAAATCCATAGGTTACTATTAGAATGATTCCACCTACAGCCGATCGCAAAAATGACGAGGGATGGCTAATCCACCATCCCAATAAAAATGTATAAAGCGGCAGAGTCATTATAAACGGCAAGAAACCCATGTATACGTACCAAGAGAAGGCAAGGGGCAACGAGGCAAGAGCAATGATTGACGGATCTTCGATTTTCAGTTTTCTTAGGTAGAACCTCTGTGAAACCCAGAGAGCCAAAACAAATAATATCAAATATATCTTCCCGCCGGTGAACGGCCCGCTAATTCTTTGCAGAAATGAAAGCAAAAAATACGACAGCATCGTTGGAGCCGTTGAATAGCTAATATCGAAGTACTTTCTATAATTAAGATCTGTGTCTCGGTAATGATTTAGTACGTGAGCCACCATGACATGCTGGCAGAAATCTGTCATGGGGGGAATGGGAACAAGAAGGAATGGTAAAACAGCCAGCAAGATAAGGAGAAAAACCAAACCCACCCGGCCGTACATTCTCATTTTATTTTCCATATCGATTTTTAAATTAACTCAGAACTCAACACTCATAATTCAACATTAACAGCAGCACCGCAAACCGCAGCACTTTATTTTGATGCCTCATTAACTCATTAACTCTTGAAAGAATGTTGAATTGACTCAAAACTCAACACTCACAACTCAAAATTTTATTTTTTTCTTATTTCTCTCCACGTCCATAAAGAGTTCATAAAATAATTTACGAAGGTACCAAACGCGATGCCTATTAAATTCGCCAATACATCCCAAACACAAAACACGCTTACCAATACGAGGAGAGTCATATAGTTAGCAAGCGCGGCAACACTTGCAACCACGTGAAATCGAATTAATTTCCGCACCCAGGTAGCGCTCGCCTCTCGCTTCTTGAATGTCCAGATGTTGTTCCATGTGAAGTTCCACAAAATCGCTAACTCTATGGCAATGGGCGAGGCAATATAATATAGAACACCCATCAGGCGAGTGGTCAGAACGTATATCCCCATATTTACAAATACCCCCGAGCCCCCCACGACACAAAATTTTAGGAACTCTTCGGACTTTCGAAAACGAATCTTCCCTATATTAAGAAGAAACTCCACCTGGTCACGAAAGGAGAGCTTTGATTCGCCATGCACACGATTGGGGAATTCAATGGGGATCTCTATCACACGGGCGCCATTTCTCAACAACTCACACAGTAACGAAGATTGGAATGAATATCCCCGTGTGGAAAGAAATGAAAGATCGCATTTCTTGATCAGTTCAGTCTTGATGCATCGGTAGCCGGAAGTGCAATCATGGATGCGTGGTAATCCCCCCAAAACCCTTATGAGCCAGTTTCCAAATAGGCTTTGAAATCTTCGCCACATCGAAAAGTTTGGGGTACTTCCCCCAGGAGCAAATCTTGAGCCGATGATCAGGGTAAATCCGTGATTTGCCAATGAGATAAATAGTGGCAGAAGGGTGGGTGAGTGTTGAAGATCGGCATCCATCTCAAAAATAAGGTCAGGATCGAGCGTTTTTATAGCATGGTCGAATCCTCTTTTATAAGCTTCTCCGAGACCTTTCTTTTCCCCGGTAATTAAATGAAGATTGGGAAACTTATCCATATGGCTTCTGACAACCTCCTGGGTACCGTCAGGAGAGTTATCATCCACGATGAGGACATGAATCTCATGTGTCTCTATCTTTTTCGCCTCTTCGAATATCCAAGGGATAATAATCGGAATATTCTTGGCTTCGTCATAGGTTGGCATAACGATACATGCCCTATTTTTCATAAAGACCCTTATTTATCCTTGTGACCAAATATGCCGATATGATCTTACACGGGAAAAATTAATGAATCATCTACAATCATCTCTCGTTTCTTACAAAATGTATATTAATTCCTTTCTCTCTATTCCTCCCCCAATTTATTGTCTCG
>CAZEKS010000164.1:0-5620 GCA_964512795.1 uncultured Syntrophaceae bacterium | reverse complement strand
ATGGACAATGAACAAAAAAGATAATACACTGTTCATCGTTTATCGTTTAACGTTCATCGTCCCTATTAATGATACGGGCATCTTTACCCTTACCCTGAGACGTAACTTTATTTTCTGAGCAATTCCCCATGGCCGTTAGGCCACTCACAAACCATGAAAATTGATTTCTCACGGACACGCGACACGCCTGCCTGCCGGTAGGCAGGGACGCGGGCACGTTATTTTCTACATAATGCTTATTGCCTTAAATCGAGTTGAAAGACCTCTTTTAATCTGGAGAGAACCTTTTCATGGTATTGATTCACCTCTTCATCGGTCAACGTCCGGTCATTCGCCTGGTATCGGATCCGATAAGAAATCCCCTTCTTCCCTTCTGGGATAGGGGGCCCTTGATAAATATCGAAGAGGGTGACCTCTTCGACAAAGGGTTGATGGAAGGTCCGGATTTTTTCCATCACTCTTTTGGCTTCCAAGGTTTGATCGACTATAATAGAAAGGTCTCTGTAAACCGCCGGGAATTTGGGCAACAACTGAAACCGTTTCTCCCCCCCTGCCCATTTAACCATTTTGCTAAAGTCCATTTCAAACAAATAAACCTTCCCGTGAACTTCATAATGGCCCGCCACCTGTGGATGGACTTCTCCTAAAACCCCCAAAACCTCATCACCCAAGACGACCTTCGATGTCTTTCCCGGATGAAGATAAGGAATATCATCTACTTTAATAAATTTGGCTTCCTTGATTTGCAGGGCATCCAAAAGATCTTCCACACAACCTTTGATATCATAAAAATCAACGGCCCTCGGAGAAAAAGACCAATGGGGATCTCTATCAAAGCCCATGGCCAACCCCGCCAAAAATTTAACTTCTTCCGGAAGCCTCTCTCTTTCTTTGGGAAGGAAAACTTTTTTTAATTCGAAGAGCTTGAGATTGGAATTTTTCCTGGAGACATTATAGCGTGCGGTCTCCATCAGGCCCGGAATCAGCGTAGTCCTCATGACAGGAAAATCTTCTGTCAGAGGATTGAGAATCCGGAGGTGCTGTCTCCTTGGATCGTTAGGACTGAGATTGATGAGGTCCGATGAGGCGGGAGAAGCAAAACTGTAAGTGATCACCTCGTGGTAACCATAGTGGGTCATTTCTTCCATCATCTTCTTTTCTAAAAAAAACTCCCTGTTCGTTCTCTCTGCAGAGGGAGGACTCTTGGGAAGAGTAATCGGAATCCGATCATAGCCGTTCAACCGGGCAATCTCCTCAACAAGATCGATCTCCCGTTCCAAATCCCCCCGGAAAGATGGAGGGGTCACCATAAAGATATCCTGATTCTCTCTCTGGACTTCCAATTCTAAATCTTCCAGATAATTCCTAACCTGTTCGGAAGGAACTTCGATTCCTAATACCTGATGAATTTTTTTGATACGCAACCGGATAGGACTCGGCTTGATCGGTATGGGGTAGGCATCCACTACCCCTTCCACGACTCTTCCCCCTGCCAATTCCTGAATCAACTGCGCAGCCCGGTTCGCTGCAGGAAGGCATCCTTCATAATCGATCCCTCTTCCAAATCGAAAGGCTGCTTCTGTTTCCAGACCAAGCTTCTTTGAAGTTTTTCTATTCCCGACTGGTTCGAAATAGGCGCTCTCCAGAAGGACTCTTTTGGTATTCTCTTTGATCTCTGAATTAAGGCCGCCCATGACACCTGCAATGGCAATGGGTTTTACCCCGTCGCAGATCATGAGCATCTCGCCATCCAGGGTCCTTTTCACTCCGTCCAGGGTAACAAATTCATCACCCGCCTTTGCTCTCCGGACAACGATCCGTCCTTCTTCCAAAAAATCGAAATCGAAGGCATGGAGGGGCTGTCCGTATTCCATCATGATATAATTGGTCACATCGACTACGTTGCTGATCGAACGTATCCCCACTTTTTCCAATCGGGTCCTCATCCAATGGGGCGAAGGGCCGATCTTCACATCTTCAACCATCCTTGCCACATAACGGGGACACAGATCGGGATCTGAAATCTTCACAGAAGTTTTTTGGTGGATATCCTTCCCCTGATTTGTCAAAGAAGAAGGCGGATACCTCATCTTCCGGTGGGTTAAAGCTGCAATCTCCCGCGCTATTCCAATCACACAAAGGCAGTCCGGACGATTGGGGGTAATGCTGATATCCAGAACAATGTCTTTCACACCCAATGCCTCGCTTAACTCCCCCCCCAGCGGAACCTTGGGGGGAAGGATCATGATCCCGGAAGCATCCTGACCGAGACCAAGCTCTATTTCTGAACAGAGCATCCCATCAGAGGTGACCCCCCTGATCTTAGATCGCTTGATTTCAACCCCATTCGGGAGCCTGGCGCCGATCAGGGCTAAAGGAACTCTCTGTCCCTCCCGAATATTGGTCGCACCGCAGACAACGGAGAAAGTCTCCTGATGGGTCTTGACTTCCACCAATGTGAGTCGGTCCGCATTGGGGTGGCTTCGAATGGAAAGAATCTCTGCCACAACCACCTTCTCCAACCCTTCTCCTACGGAAGCGGCCCCTTCGACCTCCAGACCAGCCATAGTCAGAAGATGAGTCAGATCCTTTAAATCCATCTGAATCTCAACGTAATCCTTGATCCAATTCAGACTGACCTTCATCTTACTCCAATTGCGGAATTCGGAATTTAAATCCGCAATCCGCATTCAGCATTCCGCATTCAGAACTGCTTCAGAAACCTCAAATCATTCGTGAAGAAGAGCCGTATATCATTGATTCCAAACTTGAGCATGGCGATCCGTTCGATGCCCATTCCAAATGCGAAGCCGGTGACTTCTTCAGGATCATAATTCACAAACTTATAAACCGCCGGGTCCACCATCCCGGACCCCAGGATTTCTAACCATCCTGTATTGGAGCAGACTCCGCATCCCTTCCCCCCGCAGATAAAGCATTCGATATCCACCTCTGCACTCGGTTCGGTGAAAGGGAAAAAACTCGGTCGGAATCGGAGTTTTGTTTCTTTGCCGAACATCTGGTGAACAAAAACGGTTAATACGCCTTTCAGATCTGCAAAGGTAATCCCTTTATCGACCAAAAGCCCTTCGACCTGATGGAACATGGGGGAATGGGTTGGGTCTGAATCAACCCGATAGGCCGCTCCTGGACAAATCATGCGGACAGGGGGCCGTTTCTTCTCCATGGTTCTCACCTGCATGGGCGAGGTATGAGTCCTTAAAACCACATCCTCTGAAATAAAGAAGGTAGCTTGCATCTCTCTGGCAGGATGCCCTTTTGGAATATTAAGGGCTTCAAAATTGTAGTAGTCCAGCTCCACTTCCGGACCCTCCACCACTTCGAAGCCGAGGTGAGAGAAAATATCGATAATTTCTTCGAGAGTTTGCGTGAGAGGATGTTTCTTCCCGAGAGGAATCTGCCTGCCCGGAATCGTGACATCGATTCTCTCTTTTTCTAAACCCTCTCTTCTCTCTCGCTCTTGAATCTGCAAAAGGGTTTCTTCAATCCTCTTCTCAAGATCTTCTTTAATCTGATTTGCCTTTTTGCCTATCTCTTTACGATTTGATTCAGGAAGGGTCCCCAGCCGTTTGAGAACCTGTGTTAGGGTCCCCTTCTTTCCCAAAACCCTCACACGGATTTCGGAGACCTCGTTTTCGGCCTTGGCATCAGATAGGAGAGCCAATGTCTCCTTTTCAATTTTTTCCAATTCCTCTAACACGAAGGGAACCCCTCTTGCTTTTCCGCCTGCGCTAAAGCTTCGGTGGGCAAGCTGCTTACTGTTTTCTGCTCGCAACAACTTTCGTCTTTGCCATCTCGGCAATTTTGGAAAAGGCGTTAGGATCGTTCACCGCCAAATCAGCTAATATCTTGCGATCCAACTCGATATGAGCCTTTCTCAATGCCTCCATTAAACGGCTATAAGAAAGTCCATGAAGCCTTGCCGCAGCATTGATGCGAGTAATCCAAAGCCTTCTAAAATCTCTCTTCCTGGCCCTTCGGTCTCGATAGGCATAAGCCAGAGCCCGATGGACCGCATCAACAGCCGTTCGATAGAGCCGGCTTCGTCCTCCCCTATAACCCTTCGCCAATTTTAGGACCTTCTTTCGTCTTTGTCTTGTTTTCGGCCCTCCTTTTACCCTCGGCATGATATTGTATCCTCCTGATCCTTTGAAAGTAACGTGTTTCGTGATTTGTGCTCGTGGTTCGAAGTTCTTTTCTCACGATTCACGAATTGCCCCCTCACCGCACCGTCGCCAAAGCGCTATGGCGCATCGGCGACCTCCCTTCTCCCCCGATGGGATAGGGATAAATAGGGAGAAGGAATTAGATGTAAGGAATTAGCTTCTTTATCCCTTTGGAGTCCGTTTTCTCGATAAGCTTAGGCCTCCTAAGACCTCGTTTTCGACTGGTCGGTTTCTTCGTCAGAATGTGCCGGGCAAATGCTTTCTTGGCCTTTATCTTTCCTGTCCCGGTCTTCTTAAATCTTTTCGCTGCTCCTCGATTGGTCTTTAATTTTGGCACGTGTTCTTCTCCTTCTGAAATAGTGTTTGTGCGGGTGTGAGTGAAAGGTTACCAACACCAGTCACTAACACCAATCACTGTCTTCTAAGATGGCTTTTGACTCTGGAGAGGAGCTAAGACCATGACAAAGTTTCTTCCTTCAAATTTGGGAGCCTGCTCGACCTTTCCCCACTCCTTCGCCTCCTCAGTAATTCTGCCCAGCATGTTTCTCCCTAAGTCCGGGTGGGCTAATTCCCTTCCTCTAAAAACGATGGTCACCTTGGTCTTATTTCCCTCTTTTATGAAACGCTCGATGTGACGAAGCTTGAATTGGAAATCATGTTCCTCCGTCTTCGGCCTCATCTTCACTTCCTTGAGATGGACAACGGCTTGTTTCTTTTTTGCTCCATGGGCCTTCTTGCTCTGCTGGTATTTGAACTTCCCGTAGTCCATGATGCGACAGACAGGCGGTTCCGATTTCGGAGAAACCTCTACCAGGTCTAACTCAAAGTTTATAGCCAAACGAAGCGCCTCTGGCATTGGTAAAACTCCCAATTGCTTTCCTTCGGGGTCGATGACCCTCACTTCCCTCGCCCGAATTTCTCGATTAATTCGAACATCTCTTGCGATAGACATCACCTCCTTTTGATCTGAGAGTGGAGAGTAGAAAGTGGTAAGTTGTTCATTCCACGCTCCACATTTACTATTCTAAGTTCAATCTTTTTTCTACTTTCTACTTCTTACTTTCAACTATCTATATCTGTGGATATTCTGATTCAATCTGTTTCGCAAAATCTTCGACAGACATTGGCTTTAGAGTTTCGCCGCTTCTTTTCCGAGGAGAAAGAGTTTCCTCTTTCACCTCCCGATCTCCAATCACCAACATATAGGGAATCTTCTGGACTTGGGCTTCTCGAATCTTGAACCCTAACTTCTCATTACGGAAATCCTTCTCGACCCGCACTCCCCTTCGGGTCAATTGCTTGTAAACATCTTCTGCATAGGGAAGCTGCCGGTCTGTGACCGTCATCAGAATGGCCTGGGTAGGCGAAAGCCAAACGGGAAATGCCCCGGCATAGTGCTCAATCAATACTCCGATAAACCTCTCCATGGCTCC
>CAZEKS010000163.1:0-5649 GCA_964512795.1 uncultured Syntrophaceae bacterium | reverse complement strand
CCCGCCCGCGCCAGAAGATGGCTCCTTTGGCATGGGAGATTAGGGCTCGGACAATGCAGCATGTGGCAACAATAGCCACCAACGGGAAAAACAGTAGTTTAAGGGGGTGAAAAAGGAATAAACGCCGGACAGTAAAGAAACTAAAGTATTGAATCCCATATGTGGCCATCCCAATTAGTAGGAGAGGACCATTGTTCTTCAATAACCCGAGAGCAACCGCGAATAGGGGTGCCAAATTCTGCAAGACTCCCAGGACGATCAGCGGAATGGCAAGCCACAAGCGACCCTCGACAGCCACTAAAATATTTTTGGTAGTACCCCAAAAGGCATCACGACTATTTTTAAACAACCGCACCTGTAAACACTCAGGAGCAAGTCTATATCCAACACGATAGTTCTGTGTTTTTAACAGTCGTGCCAATCCTACGTCATCAAGCATCTCGCCTTTGACACCTTGAAATCCTCCAATATCGCGAAACACCCGGATGTTAATGAGCATGAGAGCCCCTGTGGCAATCGCATTGGCAGAGTCAGGATCCTCCAGTCCTGGAGTTGCCAACAATTTTGCCACCCCGAAAAAATAAATGGGCATATTCACATTTTCCCAAAATGATTGATTATCCCAGAGTGGGCACAGACTGATAAAATCATACCCATTTTTCTGCATCACGCTCAATACTGTTGCAAAGCAGCCCGGCGCATGGATAATGTCCGCATCAGTAAACAGCAGATAGTTCCCGGTTGCATTGGCAGCCCCGTGCTGCATGGCATTGCACTTGCCGAGCCATCCCTGCGTTAACGGTGGGTTATCGAGCACCTTCAACCGTGAGTCGGATCGGGCGATATCATCGATAATCTCGCCCGTATGATCGGTGGAGTGGTCATTCACAACAATCACCTCAAGGTCGACGCCTTCCTGATTTAGCACCGAACGGAGGGAAGAGGCGATATCTTGCTCCTCATTGCGTGCCGGAATAATCACACTTATTTTTCCCGTTTCATGGACAGGCGTGGATGATGGAGAAAGCCAGTGAATGCGCTTCTGGGCTAACACATTCTTCAGCGTAATGGCAAGCCAATATACAAACACAACGACACAAATGATCAGCAGGGTATACTCAATATTGGTTCTCCTTTCTTAGGTTCACAAGGATTTTTCATTATCCGGGATCAGCGGCGTTGTTTACCGACGGTCCGGTGAACCCGGATGTTGAGACTGTCGAAAAAGTCTCTTCAGATAAATGTGATGCTCTATGTGCAAAAAGTGACTTCGTAGAATGGTTCACAATCAACGATCTTCAGGTCGGGAAGGGTCAAATGACCCATGAAAAAGGTTAAAAATTCATCAAGAGGACTTTTTCGACAGTCTCGTTCGGTATTCCACTTCCTATCCGCCAATACAACCGATGTCTCCACCTGTCGTTCCGGAATATTCCAGTCCTTTCTAAGCAGATCATTCTTCTCCGCTTCATTCAACAACCTGTATCCATTCTTCTGGTAGAATTGAATGGCCCACGTTGCGTCAGCCCAGGTTCCAATCAGTATCGGTTTCTCTGTCATCGCCTCCAAGTGCCTTAATAAACGAGTCCCTATTCCTTTGTTTCGGCGATTTGTCTTGACGTATGCATGACGGATGAGGCAAACGTCTCCTTTATCTTGGATGCCCATGACACCGATGAGGGGTTGTTCCTCCTTAATCCCCCAGAAACGCACTCCATCCTCAATTTCGTGTCTGAGTTGAATGCGCGTCATGTATGGCTCGTGCCACCGGTCGTGGGGGATCACACTTTTGTAGGCCTGTGCGGCATCATTAATGATCTCGTAGATTGTTTCGAAGTCCGAATCTGTACACTTGCGGATCATATTCTTCCTTACCGAATGTTATCCTCCAGGCGAGGCAACTTGTCGCCACGCGCATGGGCTGGTTCGGCAATCAGAGCCACTTGACCATCTTGTCTTGGCGGAGGGAGAAGCCGGTCTTCTCGTATGCCAGTCTGGCAGAATTGTCATGGTCAACAATTATCTCAACCATCTCCACATCAGCCAGTCTTGCTTTCTCTTCAACAGACTCAAGGAGTCTTCGAAAAAAGCCCCTGTGCCTGTGGGTCTGATCAACAACAGCAACTTCAACCTCAACATTTTGACTTACCTCGTACACAGGTGGCCTTGTCCTAATATGGGCGATGATCATGCCGACCAGTATATCCACAGAGGTTGCCACATAGAATATGCAGTCTTCCTTCCTCAATAGGTCCTTAAAGTAAGTGAGGCAGAGGTCCTTGCACCTCTCAAGGCCAATGTTTTTGTAATATCTTGGGGAATAGGCATCGTGTGAACTTTGCATCTGCCACCACAGCTCGGTCAACGCTCCAAGGTCAGAATCACATGCTATTCTATATTCAATCTCGTCCATTTAGTCTCTTCGTTACCGAACACTATTTTTTAATATTATTCTATGAATAATATAGTGGCATTATATATTTATAAATAAGGGGCGTCAACTTGAAGTAGGTTTCAGACTTTTTCACACAGACTTTTTCACAATTGAATATTTAGTTCATTTGAATTATGATGGATATATTCAAATCACTAAAAAAGAGGAAAGACTATGCCTGAATATACGGATCAACATGCCAGAGCTGGCATTGGCACTCCACTCCCAAAGCTGGAATGTTTCGAAAATCAGTTCAAAAACTATGAGATTACGGTTTCCATCCCGGAGTATACTTCAGTATGTCCTCGAACGGGGCTGCCTGATTTCGGAACGATTACAATCCGCTATACTCCCGATAAATGGTGCGTTGAATTAAAATCTCTAAAGATGTACATCCTCGCCTACCGGAATTTGGGAATCTTCTACGAAAATGCGGTCAACCGAATCCTCAGGGATTTCGTCAAGGCCTCCAAACCCATTCAAGCAGTTGTCACCGGTGAATTTAATGTTCGAGGAGGGATGAAGAGTGTCATCGAAGCATCCTATCCTCCGAAGACCCGCTTGAAGAAAAGTTAACCTAACAGTTGCATAAGAAGCGTTGTCAGAGGCACGTGGGTGTGCTGGGCCGGCAAAAAAAATAAAAAAGACAACTACAGCTCCGGGCGATTTATCGCCAAAACTTTATAGCGGCTCCTTTCAACGTTTTATTGCTCAGTTTCTAAGCATATTGCAAAGGTCACCTTATGTGAAATCGCCTGTGACCTATAAAACTTATAGAAAACCGCAATTATAAAGTTTTGGTAGCACACTCACGTGCCGATTTAATGCAACGTTAAGGCTAAATGATGGCAGGAGCTAAGAAGGTCCTCTTTCTCTGCACAGGAAACTCCGTCCGGAGTCAGATGGCCGAGGGTTTGTTAAATGCTCTTGGCGCTGGACAGTGGAAGGCTAAGAGTGGAGGGGTCATCTCATCCTATGTCCACCCCCTGACCATTCAGGTGATGGGAGAAATAGGAATTGATATCTCCAAGAAAACCTCTAAATCCATGGATCAATTTATCAACGAAAGATTTGATTATGTGATCACCCTTTGTGATGAGGCGGCCAAATTCTGTCCGAGCTTCGGTGGTCAAGGTAAAAGACTCCATTGGCCTTTTGAAGACCCTGCGGCTGTCATGGGAACCACTGAAGAAAGATTAGCGGTATTTCGAAGGATAAGAGATGAGATTAAGAAAAAGATCGAAGAATTATTAGAGTCTAAATCTTCTGAACCCATCGATCCGATTGCTTCATTTAAATTTTAAGCTCCAGCCTTCCTCATTAGCCTCTCCCAGGTCCTCTCCACATTTTTTTGAATGACCTCAATTTCCGAATCGGTCAAGTGGCTGAAACGTCCCTGAAGTTTTAGATACTCTTTTACAGGAACGACATGAGATTCTTCTTGAATGGTGTAAGATATCCCATTCTCGATTTCATAAAGAGGAAAGACCCTTGATCGAACGGCAAGCCTCGAGACCTTGACGGTGAGCTCTGAAGGCATCCTCCAGCCTGGAGAACAGGGAGACAGGAGATGGATGAATCGGGTTCCCCGGATTCTCTTTGCCTTCTCTATCTTTCTTAACAAATCTTCCGGGTAGGCAATCGTAGCTGTCGCCGCATAAGGGATCTGATGATCGGCCATGATGGCCATGATGTCTTTTTTGGGGTTTTCTTTGGGCTTCATGACCGGAGTGGTCGTTGTCCAAGCGAACATGGGTGTGGCGGAACTCCGCTGCGTGCCTGTATTCATGTAACCCTCATTGTCGTTACAGATATAAATGAAATCTTCGTTCCGCTCGGCCGCACCCGATAAGGCCTGAAGTCCGATATCAAAAGTCCCTCCATCTCCTGCCCATACGGCGACTAATGTCTCATGATTCCCCCGAATATCTAAAGCAGCTCTAACGCCTGAGGCAGTCGCTCCGCCCGTGACAAAACCGGCATGAACCACTGGAATTCGGATACTCGAATAGGGCCAAAACCCCGGAATGATGGACCAGCAAGAGGCAGGAAAGACCATGACCGTTTTCTCACCGAGGGCCTTAAGGGTGAGCCGCATGCTGACAGCTGCTCCACATCCGGCACAGGCGAGATGCCCATGGCCAAGATTCTCACTCGAAGGTATCTCTGTTTTCTTCATTCTTCCCTCATAGTATTGAAAAATTGCTCAGAAAATAGCTTTCTTAAATCCCTCCCCACCTCCCTTTACGAAAGGGAGGGCTAACTTCCCTCTTTGCTAAAGGGGGGCGAGGGGGGATTATGAATTTTCATTGTTCGTGCTTGCACGCCGGAGTGGCGTTTCGGCACGCACGCATGGGTGACGCTCCCTCACAATAAATTGTTTGAAATTTATCTTTTCAGTCCCAGCCATAAAATCTCTTCTTCGGGTCGGGGGTGTTCCACCGTGTATTGGATCGCTTCTTCAATCAGTTCCGGAGTGATGTCCCTCCCACCCAGTCCTGAAATGAATCCAAAGATTTGAGGCCTCTCTTCTCTCGAATAGAGGGAGGCTCTTAATTCCTGGGCAAAGATACCTCCCACTCCTGCAGAGAGATTTCTATCAATGACGGCTACCTTCTTGGCTCCTTTGATTTCCTTATAAATTTCTTCGATGGGGAAGGGTCGAAATCTTTTAATCTTTAATCCGGCGACACTGTATCCTTTCCCAATCAATTTTTCGATGACGATCCTTGAGGTACCGGTCACCGTGCCAGAGGTGATCAGAAGAATCTCTGCTTCCTCTTTTCCATATCTTTCAATGGCACCGTAACCGCGGCCGAATCTGGATCTGAATTCATCGTCCACCTTTTTGGCGATCTCCGGAACCTTTTCCATCGCCTTTTGAATTTTGTATCGAAACTCAAAAAAATGTTCCGGCGTGGCGATCGTCGAAAAGGCCATGGGTTCCTGAGTATCGATGGGATATTCCGGACAGTAGGGCGGTAAGAAGGCCTCAACCTCCTCCATCGTGGGAATCTCTACAGCCTCGGAGGTATGGGAGAGAACATAAGCATCAAGGACAACCATCACAGGAAGCTTACCCGATTCTGCAATGCGATAAGCCTGGAGAACGGTATCGAGGACTTCTTGATTATGTTCGCAATAGAGTTGAATCCATCCGGTATCCCGTTGAGAAAGGGAGTCACTCTGATCACTCCAGATATTCCAGGGCGGGG